>CAMVAP010000048.1 GCA_947165485.1 uncultured Prevotellaceae bacterium | reverse complement strand
AGGGGTAACAAATTGATTTGCAACTTGTTACCCCTGCGATGTCGGGGTGACTTGATTCGAACAAGCGACCCCACGCCCCCCAGACGCGTACTCTAACCGGACTGAGCTACACCCCGAACGCACTTATCGAAACGACTTTGTTTCGTAAAGCGGTGCAAAGGTAATACCGATTTTGAAACTGACCAAATTTTTTTGATACTTTTTTTGATGAATTTTTCTCCAAATAATCATTATCACATGATAATCAACCACTTGTGCTATGATTAAAAAATCACATTTAGAGCTAGCAAGGCCGCTTGCCCGGGTGGACAAGTGGCCTTGCAGGTATTCGGTCAGCGGTGTATCGATTACTCGGCCTTGCCGTCGCTACCCAGCACCTCAATGATCTTGTGCTTGTAGAGCTTAACCATCTCGTCACGAGCGGGACCGCAGTACTTGCGGGGGTCAAACTCACCGGGCTTCTCGGCAAGCACCTTGCGGACGGCAGCGGTAAAGGCCAGACGGCTATCGCTGTCGATGTTGATCTTGCAGACGGCGCTCTTGGCGGCCTTGCGCAACTGGTCCTCGGGGATACCTACAGCATCGGGCAGGTTGCCACCGTGGGAGTTGATGATGTCCACATACTCCTGGGGCACGCTCGACGAGCCGTGCAGCACGATGGGGAAGCCGGGGAGTTTCTTCTCTACCTCCTCGAGCACGTCAAATGCCAGGGGAGGAGGAACGAGTTTACCGGTCTTCGGGTCACGGGTGCACTGCTCGGGCTTGAACTTGTAAGCGCCGTGGCTGGTGCCAATGCTGATGGCCAGTGAGTCACAACCCGTGCGGGTGGCGAAGTCGATCACCTCTTCGGGCTTGGTGTAGTGGGATTCCTCGGCAACCACATCATCCTCGACACCGGCCAGCACGCCCAGCTCAGCCTCGACAGTAACGTCATACTGGTGAGCATATTCCACAACCTTCTTGGTCAGGGCGATGTTCTCCTCATAGGGGAGTGATGAGCCGTCGATCATGACCGACGAGAAGCCGAAGTCCACACAGGACTTGCACAATTCAAAGGTGTCACCATGGTCCAGATGGAGGCAGATCTGAGGATGCTCCCAACCCAACTCCTTGGCATACTCTACAGCGCCCTCGGCCATGTAACGCAGCAGCGTCTGGTTGGCATACTTGCGGGCACCACTTGAAACTTGCAGGATAACAGGCGACTTTGTCTCGGCGCAAGCCTTGATAATAGCCTGTAACTGCTCCATGTTGTTGAAGTTGAACGCGGGGATGGCATAGCCGCCATCGACTGCCTTAGCAAACATCTCGCGAGTATTCACGAGACCTAAATCCTTGTAATTTACCATAATTGTTTTTTAAATAAAATTGGAAAAAACATTTTAGTTATATCTGCTGCAAAGATAATGTTTTTTTTTGTCCCGCAAGGCTCGCAGGTATTATTTTTGTTAACAAGACGTCCCTGGCTGGAATAATGGACAGAAAAAAGTTTTTCGGACACAAGATTATTGCCGTTACCAATAAATATGGCTAACTTTGCACTCACAATCAATTAGCCGCATTGTTTAACTGACTTAATACTTTATTCAAGCCGTGTCAGCAATCAATAAGTGGCGCATCGAGGATAGCGCCGAACTCTACAATATCGGAGGCTGGGGCCTCAAGTATTTCTCCATCAACGAGGAGGGTCATGTCACCGTCACGCCCAAGCACAGTTGCGTGCCCGTGGACCTGGCCGACGTGATGGACGAGTTGCATTCCCGCAAGGTGACAGCTCCCGTGCTGCTCCGTTTCCCCGACATCCTGGACAATCGCATCGACAAGATCTCCAGCTGCTTCAAGAAGGCGGCCAAGGAATATGAGTACCAGGGAGCCAACTTCATCGTTTATCCCATCAAGGTCAACCAGATGAGGCAAGTTGTGGAGGAAATCATTGGACACGGCAAGAAATTCAACATCGGTCTGGAGGCAGGCAGCAAACCCGAGTTGCACGCTGTGCTGGCCAGCAACATGACCGACCTGAATGCCAATCCCGTCATCATCTGCAATGGCTATAAAGACGAGGGCTATGTCGAGCTCGCCCTGCTGGCCCAGAAGATGGGACGCCGCATCTTTATTGTCGTGGAGAAACTCAGCGAGCTGGAGCTCATCGACCACGTGGCCAAGCGCCTCAACATCCGTCCCAACATCGGTTTCCGCATCAAGCTCTCCAGCAGCGGTAGCGGCAAGTGGGAGGAAAGCGGTGGCGACAGCAGCAAGTTTGGCCTGAATACCAGTGAGTTGTTCAGCGCCATCGACTACCTGCGCGAGCACAAGTTGGAAGACTGCCTCAAGCTCATCCACTTCCACATCGGCAGCCAGATCACCAAGATACGCCGCATCAAGAATGCCCTGCGCGAGGCGGCACAGTTCTACGTCCAGCTGGCCAAGCTGGGCTTTGATGTGGAGTATGTCGATATTGGTGGCGGACTGGGCGTGGACTATGACGGTACCCGATCCAGTGCCAGCAGCCACTCGATGAACTACAGCATCCAGGAGTATGTCAACGATGCGGTCTATACCCTGGTTGACGCCAGCAACAAGAACGGACTCAAGCATCCCAATATCATTACCGAGAGTGGCCGCTCGTTGACCGCCCACCACTCAGTGCTCGTGGTTGACGTGCTCGAAACCACGTCACTCCCCGAGTGGGATGACAAGGTAGATATCGTCAGCGAGAACGATGACGAGCTGGTGCGCGACATGTACGAGATCTGGGACAAGATCAATCAGGCCCGACTGCTTGAGGACTGGCACGATGCCTTGCAGATACGCGATGAGGCGCTGGACCGTTTCTCACTGGGGCTCATCGACCTGCGCACCCGCGCGATGGTCGAGAAACTCTTCTGGTCGATCGCCCGCGACGTGGATGGTTTTGTTCGCAACATGAAGCACGCTCCCGACGAGTTGCGCGCTGTGAGCCGCATGTTGCCCGACAAATACTTCTGCAACTTCTCCCTGTTCCAGTCGCTTCCCGATGCCTGGGCCATCGATCAGGTGTTCCCCGTGATGCCCATCGACCGCCTCACCGAGCGCCCCACCCACTTTGCCACCTTGCAGGATATGACCTGTGACAGCGACGGCAAGCTCAACAACTTCATTTCGGCACAGGGCATCGACCACTCGCTGCCCGTCCACAAGCTCAAGGCTGGTCAGCATTACTACTTGGGCATCTTCCTCGTGGGAGCCTATCAGGAAATCCTGGGAGATATGCACAACCTGTTTGGTGACACCAATGCCGTTCACATCAACGTTTTCAAGGACCACTACGAGATTGACCAGGTGATTGACGGCGAGACTGTTGCCGAGGTGCTCGACTACGTTGAGTTCAACCCCAAACAACTTGTGCGCAACGTCGAGACTTGGGTGAGCGAGTCCATCCGCTCGGGCAAGATCACCAGCGAGGAGGGCAACGAGTTTGTACGCAACTTCCGCTCGGGCCTCTACGGCTACACCTATCTCGAGAAATAATTTTCAGGACATCTAGAGTATCTAGACATTCTAGAAGTTCTAGAAAATCTAGAATATGCGGTATTTCATCAGGCTTGGTTATAAAGGGGCAGCCTACCACGGGTGGCAGGTTCAGCCCCAGGATGTCTCGGTGCAACAGACCATCGAGGAGGCGATGGCTACGCTACTGCGTGTCCCCACGCCCATCACAGGAGCTGGTCGCACCGACGCTGGGGTGAATGCCCGCCTGATGGTGGCTCACTTTGACACCGTGGACCCCATCAAGGACATTGACCGCCTGATTCATGGCCTCAACGCACTGCTACCGCCCGACATCGCCATTTACAGCATCACGCCAGTCCATGACGATGCCCATGCCCGATTTGACGCCACAAGCCGCACCTACAAGTACTTTGCCGTCACCCGCAAGGACCCCTTCCTCTATCCGCTGAGCTGGAAATGCCCGCCAGACCTTGACTTTGACCTGATGAACCAGGCCGCTGCCCGTCTGCTGGACTACACCGACTTCACCTCGTTCTCCAAGCTCCACACCGATGTCAAGACTAACAACTGCCGCGTCACCCATGCCCGGTGGACCCATGAGGGCGAACAATGGGTGTTCACCATCACTGCCGACCGCTTCCTGCGCAACATGGTGCGCGCCATCGTGGGCACCCTCGTCGAGGTGGGCCGTCACAAGATGACCGTGGAGCAATTCTGCAACGTTATCGAGCGCAAAGACCGTTGCGCCGCCGGCACCTCCATGCCCGGGCACGCCCTGTTCCTGTGGGACATCACCTACCCCTACCCTATCTAACGCTTAATACATTTGCCTTCAACCCATTTGCTCAACTTATTTTAAAAAATTGTTATCACGAGGCTTGCAGATTCGGGGAAAAGTATTACCTTTGCACCCGCATTAGTGCCCGCGGGGCTTAGGAAAGTGCTGGAAAGATGTGTCTAGCCGCCTCAGGGACAGTTATTTAAACTACAAGTTAATCAAATGTACGCAATTGTAGAAATTCAGGGACAACAGTTCCGTGCCGAGAGCGGCAAGAAGTTGTATGTCCACTATCTCGGCGACGAGCGCAAGGAAGGTGACTCTGTAGAGTTTGACCGCGTCCTGCTCGTGGATGCCGACGGTGCCGTTAAGGTTGGCGCACCTACCGTCGAAGGTGCAAAGGTTGTTTGCGAGGTAAAGGCTCCCCTCGTGAAAGGTGAACACGTGATTGTCTTCAAGAAGAAGCGTCGCAAAGGCTATCGCCGCTTGAACGGTCATCGCCAGCAGTTCACTCAGCTTGAGATTAAAGAAGTCGTTGCTTAATTAACCATTTAAAAATCAAAACTCTTTAGATTATGGCACATAAAAAAGGTGTCGGCAGTTCAAAGAACGGCCGCGAGAGCGAAAGCAAACGCCTCGGCGTGAAGATTTTTGGTGGTCAGTTTGCCAAGGCCGGTAACATCATCCGCCGTCAGCGCGGTACCCAGCATCGTCCCGGCGTGAACGTTGGCATGGGCAAGGACCACACCCTCTATGCTCTGGTTGACGGCACTGTAGAGTTCCAGCACCGCGCTGGTCACACCTACATCAACGTGATCCAAGCTCCCAAGGAGGAACAGAACTAAAAAAGGAATTTAAATCCCCAACCCTAAGGGAATGAGGGTGAGCACCACAACGGTGTCCACCCTCATTTTATTTACCCAAGACCAGAGCCTCCCAGCTTCTCAATCCTTCAATACTCCTCGGCCTCGACATCGATAATGCGGGGATCAGCGGGATTGATGTTTGGAATCACCAGGTCGTCATCATCGCCCTCCTCGGGACCAAACCACTCGTTGAGTCGTTCACGGGCCTTGCGCTCAATCTCGGGCGTGATATACTTCTTCATCGTGAACAGCGCCCAAGCCAGTGCGGCCAGGTCATCGGTGAATCCCAGGCCCAAGATGAAATCGGGGAGAAAATCCAGTGGCAGGATAAAGTAGCCCAGAGCTCCCAGCACCTTGAGTTTCAAGTTCCTGGGCACAGCAGGGTCACGCGACACATAGTAGAGCACAAGGACGTAATAGACGGCTTTGCGCCCAGCTTTCTTGGCCGCCTTGCTCAGCTTTTTCCACAACTTGCTGTCGTTGAAGTACTGGGCATAATCGTCAAGGTTGAAATTCTTTCTTGTTGACATCGTCATTCACAATAAAATAGTCAATTCTGACACTCATTGCTGCAAATCACATGCCAATCTTTTTTTTGGGACACGGGGACGGTTCTTTTGTCCCATTTTGGGGTCAAAATGGGACAAAAGAACCGTCCCCGTGTCCCAAAAAAGTCTTGTGGTTAGGAATTCTCGGTCTCTTGGTCATTCAAGGTGACTTTGACCTTGGCAATGCGGAATTTCACGACCTTGATGACTGTGAAAGTGAAACGTCCGTGAGTGATGATTTCTTTTTCCTTGAGGAAGTCGCCCTTGATGTCGAGCAGGAAACCGGCGATGGTCTCGGCTTCTTCTCCATGCTCACCCAGCTCTTCCTCATCTATATCCAGGACTCGTGCAAAGTCGCTTAACAGCGTCTTGCCGTCAAACATCCAAGTATTCTTGTTGATGCGGTTATAGAATTTCTCCTCGGTGTCATACTCATCGTTGATGTCGCCCACGATTTCCTCCAGCACATCCTCCAGGGTGGCAATACCCTGGGTGCAGCCAAACTCATCAACGATAATGGCCATGTGCATTTTCTTCTGACGGAAGTCCTCCAGCAGGTCATCAAGCATACGGGCCTCGGGCACAAAATAGGCCGGGCGCATGAGGTTCTGCCACTGGAAGGTGTTGTCACGGTTACCGATGTAGGGCAGGAGATCCTTGGCATACAGGATGCCCTTGATGTTGTCCGGCGTCTCCTCATAGACGGGCATACGCGAATAACCCGTGTCAATAACCTTGCGGACCACCTCGTCGAATGTACTGTCCTGATCGATGTCCACCACATCGACACGCGGTCGCATGATGTCGCTCACCGTCTTGTCGCCAAAGGAGAGGATACCCTCAAGCAACTCTTTCTCGTCGGGATTCTTCACTTCACTCACTTCAAGGGCACGGGTGAGGTCATCGACCGAGAGTTCCTCGGTCTGGGATGTCACCACCTTGTTCATCAGGCTCGTGCTGCGCACCAGCAATGCCGTGAGCGGCGAGAACAGCTTGACGGCAGCCTTGAGCGGTGCCGATGCCATCGCTGCAAACTTGACGTTAAAGTTGGTGGCATATAGCTTGGGGATCACTTCGCCAAAGAGAAGGATCAAGAAAGTCAAGATTACCGTCTGCACCACAAAGTCGAGCACCGTGCTATTGAAATCAAAGATCTGATTCATCGCATAATTCAGCACGATGGCAATCATGATATTGACCAGGTTGTTGCCCACCAGGATGGTAGCCAGCAGTTTCTCGGGCATGGCCATCAGCTCGGCCACACGTTCACGGCGATGGGCATCCTCAATGTTGTCCACATCGTCGGGGCGCATCGAGAAAAAGGCAATCTCGCTGCCCGAATTGAATGCCGACAGGAAAAGTCCTAGCACGGCGACTATAATAGCGATGATGCTGCCCGCTGTGGGCGCGTTGAATGTGACGAGCGGATGTCCGCTCACTGTGCAGAGTACCGATAACAGGCACGATAACGGGTCAGGGTCCAAAATACTAATCGTTTTGTTGAATAATGCGACAAAGATAGTGCAAGCCGAACATAAAAACAAATTTTTATTTGTTTTTATTGAGTGGTAGCCTATCTGAGACCTTACTATCCATTATTGCATGGGCTCAACGGTGTAGCCGCGGTCTCGCAACAATTGCAGCAAGCCCTGCTCCCCGGGCAAGTGGCCAGCGCCCACACACACGAGGCAAGTGCGCTCGGGCATCATCTTGACGAGTTTCACCACCCAGCTGCGGTTGCGATCATAGATGAGCGCATCCATGGCCTCGGCATCATCTCCGCCAAGCTCGGGGTTGGTCATGATCGATTGGATCTTTTCCAAGTCCTGTGCCATATAAGCCTCGACAAGTGCCGACGACATCACCATGAACAAATCGTCCTTCTTGCAGGCATCCAGCAAGCCAGCGGCCTGCTCGTCGAGCGGGGTGTTGAAGAGCAGATTGGTCTGCTCCTCGATGGTTTCCAGACCTATCGAGGGTCGGCCCATCTCATTGGCACGGGTCTGCACCGCCATGTCGATGAGATTATTCTGATCAAAATTGGGGAAATACTTCACAGCCTGCATTGCCTGCATCTGCACACTGATGGCACTGGGCTTGAGCATGTTCATCTGGCTCAGTTTCACGCCCATTGCACCAAAGTACTTGTCAAACACTTTCTCGACAATGGCATAGTCCTCGGGTGAGAACATCTTGTCGAGGGTGCTGTCGGGGGGAGCCATCATGGCCATGCCCATCTTCATCTGCACATTCTGGCTCATCATTTCTTCCTTGTCGATCTCGCCCACAACAACATCGCAGCCCTCAAATGCCTGTTCCATTCCAGGTATCTTATCGATCATTGATGCTGGGGCAAAATGATAGGTGCCCATGATATAACTGGGACGACCCAGGCCGTTGCCACTCACCTTCCACAACAATTGTGCCTGAGATGCCAATGCCAGCATCATCACAGCGACCAGTAAAGCTAATTTTTTCATCATACGTCAGGTTTTTTATCGTTGTTTTACAGATACAAATATACAACATGGGCGCTCAAAGCGACAAGAAAAAACCTCAAAAAACACTTCATCGGGCAGAAAAAACACACTTATCGTCAAGAAAATGGACACTTTTATTGTCCGAATCCCCCAAAATGATGATGTGTGTTGAGAAATTTGACCGATTCTAGCGATTGTACAGGCTGTGAGACGGTTGTAATTTTGCAGCGTGAGAAAGTGAATTAGTTATTAGTTGATTCATCGAGAAAAAAAGTAAGTGAACAGAATAAATTGCCGCACCGATGTGATATCGATGCGGCTTTTTAGTGATGGGTTGGTTTCTAGTTTCTAGTCCCTAGTTTCTAGTTTCTGGATCATTTGCTCTTGTCTTTCTCTTCCAACCAGACGGGCTCCTCTACCTTGAGCACCTTGCCTCGGCCATTCAGATTCTTGACCTGCATGTCATAGTACTCCTGGGTGTAGCCAGCAAAGGTGGGCGATGCAGGCGTACCGTGCTCGTTGCGCAGGAACCTGCCGTCCTTCTCCTTCTTGATGTTACCGTCGAGATACTTCACAAAGAGGTACTCGCCCAGCTTCTTGTAGCGGGCAGTGGCATCCTGGCCGGCGTTGACCGAGTAATTGGTCAACAGGCGGATGGCGGCGGCACGGTCGGTGGTGAGCAACGATGTGGCTTGAGCCTCGATAACCGGCTGCTGCTTGGCAAAGTTGTCCTCGATGGCACCCTGCACCTTGCGGATGTCGCCAATCATCTGTGAATAGCGGTGATAGGCCTGGTTGGCCACCCAGTTGTTGACCCAGAAGGCGCAGTCCCAATCCAGGGTGTACATGTCGGCCTTGCCCTGTCGATAGCTCTCGGGCACCTGGGTGATGCAGCAATACATGGGCACAAAGACTGCCGTGTTGGCATCATCAACGCCAAACCAGAAGCATCCGCCCACCTCATCGGGCATCCATGAACGCATCTGAGCGGCAAATACCCAACCCGTCTGCTGGGTAGCGATGGCACGCTCCTGGCTGTACTTGACACCATCGACCTCAAAGTCCATGGGGCGCCAGCGGTAAGGCACGCCATAGGCGGTAGCGGCACCGGCATCCTTGGTCATGTCGAAGGGCGTTCCCTCAAAGTGGTCACGCATCATCTCCTGCATGTCGCGCACGCTCACCTTGCGGTCGGGCTTGACATAGAGGGGCATCACGTCGGCATCGGCGCGGGTCTTGCCCATGATGAAGGGCAGATAAGCGTCCATGCCCTTGTGGAAACGGTTGAAGTAGCTCCACACGCGGGCATCACAGCCGCGCAGCGCACCAGCGTCAAACTTCTGATAAACGGGTGCGAAGGCAAAGTCGGCATCCTTGCCGCTGTAGAGACCTTTCTTCTTGGCAAACGAGATGACGTCCTTGCTGTACATGACGTTCTTCTTGTCCTTCATGTCAAATTTCCAAATGCGGGGATTGTTGGCATGTCCGGCGATGCAGTCGTCAGGAATGCGGATGGCGACCCACACGGCACCGATCTCGCCAGGTCCCTTGCCAATCATGTCCATGATCCAGATCTCGTTGGGGTCACCGATCGAGAACGACTCACCTTCACTGGCATAGCCGTACTTGGCCACCAGCTCGGTCATCCACTTGATGGCCTCGCGTGCAGTCTTGGATCGCTGCAGGGCAATGTACATCAAGCTACCATAGTCGATGATTGACCTGCCCGTGGTGTCCCACAGTTCCTCTCGCCCGCCCCAGGTGCTCTCGGCGATGGTCACCTGATGCTCGTTCATGTTGCCCACGACGGCATAGGTGTGAGCAACCTCGGGGATTTCACCCAGCGGCTTGCCACTGTCCCAATCGACAATCTTGCGCATGGCGCCAGGGGCATGGTCGGCAGCGGGCAGATACTGCAGGTCACCGAAGAGGGTGTGGCTGTCGGCGGCATAGGTGATGATGGTCGAGCCATCGACACTGGCGTTCTTTCCCACCAGCAGATTGGTGCAGGCATCGGCAACGGTCCAGCCAGCGATTGCCAGCAGTGTCGCCGATAACAATTTCATTGTGAGATGTTTCATCTTTCTTTTGGTTTAGGTTGTTTATAGTTATGAATTATGGATTTTTCACTCATGTATCAATGGCCCACCGGGATGTCGTAGCCCGTCAATCGGTAGGCCACCTGATAGGGCGTGGCCTGCTTGCGCGGCTGCGGACCCGCATAGTAGTAGAATAGGCGCTGCACGTCAAACGACTTGATGCTGACCAGCTTGGTCTCGCCGGGCTTGAGGCTCACGGGCACGGTTACCGAGCGCTGGGTGAGCATCGCGCCATCCATGGTCGAGTAGCGCAGCAGCAGGCGCACGGCGCTCATGCGGTAAGACGTATTGTTGGTGATAAAAAATGACTCCTTGCTGTCGCTGGCCCGCTTGCTGTAGCCCTTGAGGGTCACTGCCGCGGGGTCAACCTGGTTGAGGCTGTCGGTCAGGAGAGTGTCGGTGGCGGTCATTTCGACCAGGGGGACCTGGGTCGATCGCAGGTTGCGGCGTGTCGTTTTGGTTCTGGCATCAATTGGCAACGCACTGACGAGCAGCACTGTTAACAGCACAGCCAACACAGGGGGGATTGTTAAAATATGTTTACGGCTCATTTTCATCACAGGTAGCGGATGCGGTTAAACGGGTTGCCATTGCCTCCCTCGGGATAAATCTTGCGGAAGCCCACGGGCAGTCTTTCGCCCGTCACCTCGGGGATGATGCTCATGCCGCTGAACAGCGTGGGCAAGAACCGAGCGATATTGACACGCACCTTAAACTTCCAGTGAGGAGGGTCAAATGTGAGTGTCGTTGCCGTCGCGTTGAGCGTGGCGACACATTGTAGCGGCTTGACGAGTGTGACCTTATCACGCTGGCTGTAGAGCCACAGCTGGTACTTGCTATCTACCGCACTGGCAGCGATATAGCCGATGACGGTGCCCGGCACCAGGTTGATGTCGGGTGATTCAAGCAAGATGATGCGGTAGCCGATGTTGTGCTCACCCCTGTACCGCTCGATGCCGAGCGTGGTCTCCTCGTTGGGGTAATACCAGATGCCTTCCAGCGGCTGCATGTCGGTCTCGTCCAGGCGCACCCTCATCGAGTCTAGATCCAGGCCCTCGATGATGACCGATCGCTTAGGTACACCACTACCAGCCGTCGCCACGAGAGGCAACAGCAACAGTAGCAGCATCAGCGATATGAAGGGGCCACGTCGAGACATTCCCGCTGAGGTCAGTTGACGGTGGCAAAGCGATAGATGACACCCAGGCTCAGGATTTCCTTGAACTGCCAGTAGTTCCAGTCATCGTCGCGGGCCCGCGAGCGGTCAAATCGCAAGTGGGTATATAACTGGGTGGTCAGGTACTTGCCGATGTTGAAGTCGAACGTGTTCTCCCAGTCGCCCTGAACATACTCATAGTTGGTGAACATATAGAGCCTGGAAGTGATCATCACATGGGGATTGAAGCGCCACAGCCACTTGGCCTCAAAGTTGCTACCCACGGTGCTCTTGCTGTGATGTCCGGCATTGATGCCAAATCGCGTGGGGTCGATGTCGGTGATGTTGCGGCAATACTTCAAGTTATAGGAAATGGGTGCGATGGCCAGCGTGAACATGCGGTCATCGGCCTTCTTGTAGTTGTAGGTCATACCCAGACCGATGTTCAGCTCGGCAGGCGAGAGAAAGGCCGCGGTCATCGTCCTGGTGTTGGTCTTGTAGTTGTTCAAGAACTGGGTCGTGAACTGCAACATGGCACTGTAGTACCAATTCTTGACGGCCTTGTAACCCAGTTGTGAGGTAAACAGGAAATTGTCCTCGTTGATGAGGTACTTGCGGATGCTGTCGCCGTGGGTGGTTGCCAAGCCGAGCTTATAGGACAAGGCGTTGTTGAACAACCAGTTGGGGTGCAAATCCTGATTGAGGTTGCAATTCCAGTTGATGCTACCCAGCAGCGCCAGGTTGTTCTCGCCACCCTGATACCAGTTGCCGCTGATGTAGGCCTGGGTGAACTGCAACGAGGCACTGAACACGTGCAGCCAGTGGTGAACGGGAAGCACTGGAGTCTCGGGCGGGGTGACGTCATCGACCGCTACCTGGGGTGCAGCAACCGAGAGCATACCCTGTCGCGGGTCGGAGGCGATGACGCCCTCGGGAGGCGCCTCGGGCAGGAGGTTGGCGTTATAGGCCACCAGCTGCGGATTCTCGATCATCGCACGCTGGCGCATCTGCCGAGTGCGGTCGGCCTCGCTGATGGCATCTTGCAGCCACTCGTCACCGGCATTGAGGTTATAGAGACGGCTGGCCCTGGCGTTATGTCCAGTGGCGGCTGGCGTGTAGTTGTCATAGACCAGGGGAGCGTAGAGCATACTGGGCTCCACATCGGGCATACCGGTGTCGCTAGCAGCGGCAAACAGACTCATCGCCGAGATGACGGCGGTGGTTAAGCAGGCTTTGAGAGTTAATGTTTTCATTGGGCTATCTGGTTGTCCGTGCCAGGCACGGGGAAATTAAACATAATTGGTTGCTTAAAAGTAAGCAAAATTATAAATAAAATCTGATATCCCAAAACTTTTACCCTGGCAAGGTTGAGAAATGGCGATTATTACGAGCCGACGGCTCGTAATACCACAAGTATCCCCCTGGGGCGACAGGGGTCGTGAGGTGGGGTTATGCGTCGTAGAGTTTTTCTTTCCTGGCCGGGCGTTGCTGCGGCTGAGCATCGGGAGAGGATTTCTTTTTCTCCTTGTCGGCCTGCTGCTTGGACTGCACCTTCTGGCGCTTGCGCTCATGGTTGGGTTGTTTCTTCTTGTTCTCGGCAAAGCTCTTGATCATGTCCTCGACCGTCTCGCGGTTGCCATAGAGGTAATTGACCGTGATCTCGATGATGAGGTTCTGGTGCTTGCTCACCAGGTCGGCGATGATGGCGCGCGATCCATCGGGCATGGTGCCATCGATGCTATAAGTCTTCTTGAAGCCTTTCACCTTGATCTTGCCATCGTTGAGGTCATACATGCTGTATCCCAGCGCCTTGCGTTGCAGGTTCTCGGTGAGCAGTTTCTTCTCGTCACCCTTGTCCTTGCTGTAGAGCTGCACCGTCATCACCATATCCTCCCACTGCACTTCAAAGCGCGTGGGGCTGTTGAAGGTGACAAATCCCCCCTCGGGAGTCTCAAACGAGAGGTCATAACGGCTCCAGTTATAGACTGTCGCTGCGGCATCGGTAGCACACACCATCAGCATGATCAGCAGCGAGGTTAAAGTTGTGAGTTTCAATACCATCTGTTTCATCATCACGGGAGATTATAAAATTATTCCGGTCTTTTCACTTGATCGAGGTAGCGTGACCACTCCTTCTTGCTACCCCTGAATACATTCAGGTCCACATCGCCCTTGACGCCCATCACCTCGCCCTCGTGGCTGAACTGCTGGAAACGGTGTGGCAGCTCGGGCTGCAACTCGGGGCTGGTAAAGGAACACAGCCACAGGTCGCAGTCGCCCAGCATCCCCTTGTAATACTTCTCATAGCCATCCTTGTTGGTATAAATCATGACGTCATACCCCTTGTCCTTGAGGATGTCGATCATCGTCATGACCCGTTGCAGCGCGGTCTCGCGGCTCACGGTGGCGCCGTTTCCCCAGTCATCCTCCAGGTCGATGACCAGCGGCAGGTCCAGGCGCTTGCCCCCGATGGCACCCAGGAAGTTGTCGGCCTGTTCCTGTCCCGTGCGGTTCTTGCGGAAGAAGTGGTAGGCCCCCACCATCAATCCGGCGTCGCTAGCCCGTCGATAGTTGGTCTCGAAGGCGTCGTCCCTGTAGGTCTTGCCCTCACTGGCCTTGATAAAGACAAACTGGTAATCGTCGGCCACCACATGCTCAAAGTCGATTTCGCCATTATGCTTCGACACGTCAAGTCCAGCCACGGGATAGCGGAATCGGTCAACCGCGACCGAGTGCGGCAGGATATAGTGCCACACGACATAGGCCGCCATCATCACAACAAGTGCAGCCGCTCCCAGCAGGAGCAGCCACTTGATGTAGTCGGGTCGTGTGCGGACTTGGCGTTTACCCATAGGCAATCAGGGTGTTAGAACAACGGGAAATTGCTTGGTGAGTTCACCCACTTCTGTTCAAACTCCTCCTGGGTCGAGGTGAAGAAGAGCACGCCCTGGATAATCGACACGATAGTCGTCACCGTGGCCAGGACACCGCACGAGAGGATGGCAATGAGCAGGAAGAGCACGCCTGCCGACGTCTTACCGATGTAGAAGTAGTGCAGGCCGCACCACCCCATCAGGATGGCGAGCAGGCCGGCAATGCCGCGGCTCTTGCCCGACGGGCCGTTGTTGAACACGCTGTCGAGCGAGTTGACCGTCTGATTGTTGAACTGCTGCCAGCGGGTCTGTTCTTGCTCACTGTAGGACACATTGGTCTCGGCACCGCAATACGGGCACTTCACGCGATTCACTTTTTCTTGAGTGCTATACTGTTTTCCGCACTCGGGACACTGATGGATAAACATATTATTTAGGTTTTAGGCTTTAGGTTTTAGGCTTTAGGTGATATTACCATAGCCTTTCGCCTTGAGCTGTTTAACAAATTCATTTACCATTAGACGCATCAACGCCTTAAAAGGTTGCAAGAATCGTACCAATTTTTTTTCATTCAAACATCACCTTCATTTTGTCCTAAAAATGAATTTGCCAAAGCATTAATCATTTTACTGATCTCAATAATCATCTTCCTTGCTTTAGATGTTTGTATGTCATTTAAAAAGTGCAGCTTCTCGCAAATTACCAACTGTGTAGATAACTCCCACAATGATCCTCTTGACATCAACAAATACCGAACAAATTCCTTATTGGTTCCTCGTCCACGGCCTTCAGCAATATTTGAAGGTACTGAAATAACGGCCCTTCTCATTTGGTCAGATAACGCATAGTGCTCGTCTTGAGGCAATTGCTTAACCAATTGATATATTTCGGTTGTCAAGTCAATAGCTTTCTGCCACACCTTTAAATCTTGATAATCACTAGATTTTATCATTTCTAAAAGCCTAAAAGCCTAAAACCTAAAACCTAAAACCTAAAGCCTAAAGCCTAAAGCCTAAAACCTAAAACCTAACGCCTGCGGCGTTGATTGGCTTGCTGGCGTTGTTGCTGCTGTTGCATTTTCTGGGCTTCCTCCAGGCGCTGCATCCACTTGGATTTCTTCTTGGGCTTGGCAGCGTTGGCGGCCATGGTGGCGCGCACCTTGTCCTCGGTGACAAAGAGGCGGCAGCTGTAGGTCTGCAGGATGGTGATGAGCAAGGAGATGAAGTAGTAGTAGCTCAAGCCTGACGCATAGTTGTTGAAGAACACAAGGAACATCAACGGCATCATGTACATCATGGCCTTCATGCCCGGCATGGACTGCGACTGGGCCTGCGACTTGGTGGTCATCCAGGTGTAGAGGATGTTGGTCACGGTCATCAACAGACAGAAGAGGCTCACGTGGTTGCCAAAGAAGTTGGTGATAAACGGAATCTGTCCACCCCACTCGATGATCTTGTCGGGGGCGCTCAGGTCCTTGGCCCACAGGAAGGGCTCCCCGCGCAGTTCGATGCACGAGGGGAAGAAGGTGAACATGGCGATGAGGATGGGCATCTGTAGCAGCATGGGCAGGCAGCCACCCATGGGGTTGGCCCCAGCTTGACGGTATAGCTCCATGGTCTTCTGCTGCTTCTTGAGTGCATCCTCCTGGTTGGGATACTTCTCGTTGATCTTGGCGATGTCGGGAGCCAGGATGCGCATCTTGGCCTGCGAGATGTAGCTCTTGTAGGTGAGGGGCGAGAGCACGATCTTGATGATGATGGTGAGCACCAGGATGATGAGACCATAGTTGCTCATGAACTTGCCCAGCCAGTCAAAGATGGGAATGATCACGCCCGTGTTGATCCAGCGGAAGAGTTTCCATCCCAGCGGGATGAGGTGGGTGAGCTTGAGGTCCTCCTTGGGCGAGAACTTGTCATAGCTCGATAGCATGTGATAGCGGTTGGGACCCAGGTAGAAGTAGAACGAGGCGGGCACGGCCTTGTCGCTGGAATAGGGGATCAACGTGTGGATGTTCACGTCCTTGAGGTAGCGCTCATAGTCGGGGGCATCCTTGTCGATGACCTTGCTGTCGAGCTTGGCGGTGGACATGACGCTGTCGGTGATGAGCACGGTGGAGAAGAACTGGTTCTTGGCACTCACCCACTTGAGCTTGTCCTTGATTTCCTCCTCGTCATCGCTGCTCTCGCTGGTGTACTTGACGTCGCCACCCTTGCCGGCATACTTGTAGTAGATGCCGCTGTTGCGTTCCTCAAACATCTTGCCCTCCTCGTGGCGCGAGATCTTCTGGTGCCAGTCGAGGTCCACCAGGTTGATATTGAGCGGGATGACCTGTGTCATGCCCTGCTGCACCATCTCCATGCGCACCATGTAGCTGCCCGGGACGAGGGTGTAACGCAGTCCCCACTGCGCGCCGCCTTCGAGCTGGAGGTTCATCAGCACAGTGCTGTCGTTGAGTTTCTTGGGCTCAAAGAAGAAGTTCTTGGTCTCGAAGCGCTGCGTGTTGTTGCTCAGGGTGAAGCTGTAGTCGTTGTCCCCCTTGTCAAACAGCACCACCTGCGGTGCCTTCCACGTCTTGTAGCCCTTCAAGGTAGCGCGGGCGATGATGCCGCCCTTGGTGCTGAGTTCGACCTTGAGCGAGTCGTTCTCGATGGTGACCATCTGCTCGGTACCGGTGAGCGATGCGGCAAACGAGCCGTTGCGGGCATAGGTGTCGATGGCACGCTGCACGGCTTGGACGGCCAGGTTGTGGGTGGCGGGGTCGGCGCTCTCGCGGGCCGTTACCTCGTCCCACTTCACGGTCTTGTTACCCACGGTGACGGTGCCGTCCACGACACCATCCTTGAGCGACAGCATGACGCCGTCGCTGTTGATAGCGGCATTGCCCTGGGGCATGTTCTGCAACACGCCCATGAGGTGGTTCATCTCGTCGCTGCTCAGGGTATCGACGTTGCCGGCGGCGATGTCGCGCTGCTCCTGTGCCTGCTGTGCTGCGGCGATGGAGTCCAATTGTCGCTGACGCTCGGCCATCTCGGCCTCGCTGGGCTGTTGCAGCCACATGAACCCGAAGATGACGAGACCCATCAACAACATTCCAATCAAAGTGTTCTTATCCATATTTTAGTTTCTTATATATTGATTTTATTACTCAGTGTTATCGCTTTACGGTGTTATTTAGTCCGCGCTACGCGCGGAGAAATTAAACAAAAATTATTTTTTAAAATTAAACAAAGTCACATGATAAGCTCCAGTGTATCTCGCAGTTGATTATCATGCCAATGTATCACCATCCACCACCAGGTCCATACAATAATGCTTGTTAAGTTTGATATCTTTCCAGTAAATGGGCAGATTAACTTGCTCCTGGACCTCGATATGTTCTTGTTGCAGAAGATATTGTAAAGGAATATCTTGTTTAATTTTATTAATAATTTTTGTTTAATTTCTCGCCCGCAAGGGCGATAATAACCACTAGCACAAACGATTGATACAGTTTCACACAACCGCTTCATAGTCCTGCACCACCCATCAGTGGGTGGGAGTGATGATGGATGAGATGAAGGACATGAAGAGGGGGTGAGGGTTGAGCACGGTGCTGGAGTACTCGGGGTGGTACTGGGTGCCGATGTACCAGCGCTTGCCGGTCAACTCGATGACCTCGGCCAGGCCGCTCTCGGGGTTGACACCGGCGATGGTCATGCCCGCGTCCTCAAACTGCTGGCGGTACTCGTCGTTGAACTCAAAGCGGTGGCGGTGACGCTCCTCGATGTCGGTCTTGCCATAGGCCTGGGCCACCTTGGTGCCGGGCTTGACGCGGCAGGCATAGGCTCCCAAACGCATGGTGCCGCCCAGGTTGGTGACGGTCTTCTGGTCCTCCATCAGGTCGATGACGTTGTGGGTGGTCTTGGCATCCATCTCGGTGCTGTTGGCATCGGTCATGCCCAGCACGTTGCGCGCAAACTCGATGACCATGCACTGCATACCCAGGCAGATGCCGAAGGTGGGCACATCGTGCTCACGGCACCACTTGAGGGCGACATACTTGCCCTCGATGCCACGCTGCCCAAATCCCGGTGCCACGACGATGCCGTCATGGCCGGCCAGTAGTTGCTCGACGTTGGCATCGGTGATGTGCTCGCTGTTGATGTAGTCGAGCTTGAGGCGGCGGTCATGATAGGCACAGGCGTGCAGCAGGCTCTCGTCGATGCTCTTGTAGGCATCCTGCAGGGCGACATACTTGCCCACCAGGCCGATGCGCACTTCCTGCTTTGCGCCCTTGAGCTTGTCGAGGAAGTCGTTCCACTTGGTCAGGTCGGGCTCGCCCTTGACCTCGAGTCCTGTCTTCTCGATGATGATGTTGTCCAGTCGCTGCTCGTGCATCTTGAGGGGCACCTCATAGATGGTGGGCACGTCGAGCGACTGCACCACGGCGTCGGCACTGACGTTGCAGAACTGGGCCACCTTCTTCAACATCGCGGGCGGCAGCTGGTGCTCGGTGCGCAGCACGAGGATGTCGGGCTGGATACCCTCCTGTTGCAGCAGCTTGACGCTGTGCTGGGTGGGCTTGGTCTTGAGCTCCTTGGCCGCGCTGATGTAGGGCACATAGGTAAGGTGGACACAGATGCAGCGGCGCCCCAGCTCCCATCGCAGCTGGCGTATGGCCTCGATAAACGGCAAGGCCTCGATGTCGCCCACCGTGCCGCCAATCTCGGTGATCACAAAGTCATACTTGCCGGTGGTGCCCAGCAGCTTGACGTCACGCTTGATCTCGTCGGTGATGTGGGGGATGATCTGCACGGTCTTGCCCAGGTAGTCGCCGCGGCGCTCCTTGTCGATGACGCTCTGATAGACGCGCCCCGTGGTGACGTTGTTGGCTCGGGTGGTCTTGATGTTGGTAAACCGCTCATAGTGGCCCAGGTCCAGGTCGGCCTCATGGCCATCGACGGTGACGTAGCACTCGCCGTGCTCATAGGGGTTGAGCGTACCCGGGTCGATGTTGATGTAGGGATCAAACTTCTGGCAGGTGACGCGATAGCCGCGGGAAAGCAGCAGACGGGCGATGCTGGAGGCAATAATGCCTTTTCCCAGGGACGAGACGACGCCCCCGGTGACAAAGATGTATCTTGTTTCCACTTCTTTACTCATGATTTAACCCGCAAAGGTAATGATTTTTTATCGAATAACTGATAGAGAGAGGAGAAAAAGCGAGAATCGAAGGGCGGGGGCGAGAATCGGTGGAAAACTGGGGGGGCTGGAATCGGATCACCCGATAAAAGGTGGGGGGCAGTGTGGTCGCAGACCACAGCAAGGCCAGCGGCCTTGAATTGAGGTAACCCCACGGCGCACAGGCCGAAGGCCTCGTGTGGCGTGGGGAACGAGGCTACCACCCGAACGGGCCTCGTAGAGGGCCAATCACGTCAGGCGGTAGTCATTCCATTCTATTCCAGCATTGAGCAGGTGTTTGCGGTATTCGTCTTCAAAAGATTCCCGTTGATGATGCATACGCTGGTTCCTGACAAGAGTGGCCCTCATTCGAGGCCCGTCTGCTTGAGCCCTCTCTCCCCAGGCCACACTGACCTTCGGCCAGTGCGCCCTGGGGTTTGCGCAATTCAAGGCCGCTGGCCTTGGCGAGGTCTTTCGACCTCTAGCTCGCCCCCACTGATTTTCGGCATACGATTCGTTGAATAGGTTAGTTGTTAGTCGCTA
>CAMVAP010000047.1 GCA_947165485.1 uncultured Prevotellaceae bacterium | reverse complement strand
CCTTGAAACGCAGATTCTCGGGGATGTGGCGCATGAGGTCTCGCTCCACATCGTTAGGAGTCTTGCCCTGTGATAATCCCAGACGGTGTGATACTCGATATACATGAGTATCAACCGGGATGGTTGCTTTGCCAAAGGCGGCTCCCATCACCACGTTGGCCGTCTTGCGGCCCACGCCAGGCAGTGAAGTCAGATCCTTCATGTTGTCGGGCACCTGGCCGTCAAACTCATCAACCAGTTTACAGGCCATCGCTTGCAGGTGGGCGGCCTTGCTGTTGGGATAGGAAACGCTCTTGACATATTCCAGAATGTCCTCAACGCTGGCTGCTGCCATGGCTTGGGGAGTAGGGTAGGCCTCAAACAGTGCGGGCGTGACCATATTCACACGCTTGTCGGTGCACTGGGCGCTCAACATCACGGCAACCAGCAATTGAAAGGGGTTGCGGTGTTGCAACTCGGTCTCGGGGTTGGGCTGCTCTTGCTGGAAATAATCGAGTATTCCCTGATATCTCTCCTTGATTGTCATATCGTCGTTGGATAATTGATAAATGAAATGAGGAATCAGGACAAGTAAAGATTCCTAATTCCCCATTTCTGATTCCTGATTTATGATCAATGTGCGCTCTTGAACTCGTCCAGGAAACGCACGTCGTTCTCGCTGAACATGCGCAGGTCTTTCACCATATACTTCAAGTTGGTAATGCGCTCCACACCCAGGCCGAAGGCATAACCGCTATACACGGTGCTGTCGATGCCGCTGGCCTCAAGCACGGCGGGATCCACCATGCCGCAGCCCAGAATCTCGACCCATCCCGTGTGTTTGCAGAAACCGCAACCCTTGCCACCACACAACATGCAGGTGACATCCATCTCGGCACTAGGCTCGGTAAACGGGAAGTAGCTGGGACGCAGGCGGATCTCGGTCTCGGTGCCAAACAATTCCTGGGCAAAGTGCAACAGCACCTGCTTCAGGTCGGCAAACGACACGTTCTTGTCGATATAGAGACCTTCAATCTGGTGGAAGAAGCAGTGGGCACGGGCGGTGATGGCCTCGTTGCGGTAAACGCGACCCGGGCAGATGATGCGGATGGGCGGCTGCTGGCGTTCCATCGTGCGCACCTGCACCGAGCTGGTGTGGCTCCTGAGCACGATATTGCGGGTCACGTCCTGCTCGTTCTTCTCGATGAAGAAGGTGTCCTGCATGTCACGGGCGGGATGGTCGGCGGCAAAGTTCAGCGCGCTGAACACGTGCCAGTCATCCTCTACCTCGGGACCGTCGGCAATGGTAAAGCCCAGGCGGGAGAAGATGTCGATGATCTGCTTGCGCACCACCGAGATGGGGTGACGTGTGCCCAGTTCGGCAGGAAATGCGGGACGGGTGATGTCTATCTTGTTCTGCTCCTTGGCCTTCTGCTTAGTGGCCTCGCGCAGGGCGTTGATCTTCTCGGTAGCCAGGTTCTTCAGCTCATTGAGTCGTTGACCCAGTTCGCGCTTCTCCTCGGGAGCCACCTCGCGGAACTCGTTGAACAATGCCGTCACTTCACCTTTCTTGCTCAGATATTTGATACGCAATGCCTCAAGGGCCTCTTCGTTATCAGCCTTGAGTTCTGCAATTTGCGCCTTAAGCGCCTCTATCTTATCCTTTAACATAGTCTTATCAATAGTTTTAACGTGCAAAATTACATAAAAAAAGTAGAGACGCAAAATTTTGCGTCTCTATATTCAATAAACAATTAGTTTAATTCGTGGTTTGATCCATTAAGGCTCGCGGCCCTCAACGATGGCTTCGGTGTCGCGGGCGATCATGTATTCCTCGTCGGTGAGGACGACAACGACCTTGACCTTACTGTCGGGCAGACTGATTTCGCCTTCCTTGCCACGCCACAGGGTGTCGTTCAGTTCCTCGTCAATCTTGACGCCCAGGTAGGCTAACTGGCGGCAAACGCGCTTGCGGGTTTGGTACTGGTTCTCGCCCACGCCGCCGGTAAAGGCGATGATGTCAACGCCACCCAGCTCGGCTGCGTATGCACCGATGTACTTGAGGATGCGCAGTTCATACATGTCGAGAGCCAACTTGGCGCGCTCGTTGTTGTCCTTCTCGGCAGCATCCACAACATCGCGCATGTCGCTGCTCAGGCCCGTGATACCCAGCACACCACTCTTCTTGTTGATGATGTTGAGCATATCCTTGGGACTCAGGTTGTACTTCTCCATGAGGAAGAGCAGGGCGCCTGGATCAACGTCACCCGATCGGGTTCCCATCATCAGACCCTCGGTGGGCGTGAGGCCCATCGTGGTGTCGATGCTCTTGCCGTCCTTGACAGCGCTGATGCTGGCACCGTTACCGATGTGGCAGCAGATGATGCGCTTGCCTTCGGGCGTGGTTCCCAGCATCTCACACACGCGCTGGGTCACAAACCTGTGGCTCGTGCCGTGGAAGCCGTAGCGGCGCACGTGGTCCTCGGTATAATACTCCATGGGCAGGGGGTACATGTAGGCTGCCTTGGGCATCGTCTGGTGGAAAGCGGTGTCAAACACGCCCACCTGGGGTACGCCGGGCAATACGGCCTCGATAGCCTCTATGCCAGCCATGTTCACGGGATTGTGCAGCGGAGCGATGCCATAGCACTCGCGAATCATGTCCTTCACCTCGTCGGTGATGAGGACGCTGCGGCTGAACTTCTCGCCACCATGCACCACGCGGTGACCCACGGCGTCGATTTCCTTCAGGTCCTTGATGCAACCATATTCGGGATGTACCAGGGCATCGAGGATAGCCTTGATGGCACCCTTGTGGTCGGTAAGCCCCAAGTCGATATTCTTCTTGCTGCCGTCATCAAATTTCAGCTTGATGAATCCGTCGGGCAGACCGATTTTCTCCACACCACCCTCGGCGAGGGTCTTGTTCTCCTTGATCTCGATGAGTTTATACTTGGCAGAGCTGCTGCCGCAATTTAAAACTAAAATATTCATTATATTGGAATTGTTTTTTGTTGTTATGTTTGGTAGTACGAGCCACTGGCTCGTAAAAAAACAGGTGTTACCTATTAATCGCCTGGTTACAGGTGAGGATCACCGTGCGGTAGATGTCATCCTCGTTGCAGCCGCGCGACAAGTCGTTAACGGGGGCGGCAAGACCTTGCAGGACGGGACCCACGGCCTTGGCACCAGCGATGCGCTGAACCAGCTTGTAAGCGATATTACCTACGCCCAGGTCGGGGAACACGAGCACATTGGCATGGCCTGCAATCGCGCTGCCGGGGGCCTTGCTGGCACCCACGCTGGGAACGATAGCGGCATCGGCCTGCAATTCGCCGTCAATCTTCAGGTTGGGATTCATCTCCAGGGCGAGACGGGTAGCCTCTACCACCTTGTCAACGCGCTCATGCTTGGCGCTGCCCTTGGTCGAGAAACTCAGCATCGCAATCTTGGGGTCATCAATCTCGGCCAGTGCGCGGGCGGTGCGGTCGGCACTCACGGCAATCTGAGCCAGTTGCTGGGCATCGGGATCAGGCACTACAGCGCAGTCGGCAAACACCATCACGCCGTTGTGACCGTAGGGCGAACCCTCGGGCAACAGCATCAGGAAAGCGCCACTCACGGTGCTGATGCCGGGAGCGGTCTTCAATACCTGGAAGGCGGCACGCAGCACGTTACCCGTGGTGTTCATCGCGCCAGCCACTTGACCGTCGGCATCGCCGGCCTTGATGAGCAGGCAACCCAGATACAAGGGGTCAAGCACCTTCTTGCGGGCATCCTCGATGGTCACGCCCTTGGCCTTGCGCAGTTCATAGAACAGCTGGGCATATTTCTCCATGCCCTCGGCATCGTTGGGGTTGATCACCTGAGCCTTGTCGATGTTCTTGAGGCCAAGTTCAGCGGCTTTGGCAAGAATTTCGGTCTTGTCACCGATGAGCACGATGTCGGCAATGCCGTCGGCGATGATGCGCTCGGCAGCCGTCAGCGTGCGGGGTTCTGTACTCTCGGGAAGGACGATGCGTTGCCTCTTGGCAATCGCGTTGCTTTTAAGTTTCTCAAATAAAGGTTCCATTGTTCTCTTGTTAGATAGTATTTTAGGAAAACTGAATAATCATATATGATAATTTAGAGACGTTTCACCTCGTCAAGGAATTCTCGCAGTTTCAGGATAATTAGTTCGGGAAATTTGATGTCCTTGAGAATATCGAAGTGGGTGTCATCAGAAACAATATATGTAGCATTGGCAGCAAAGGCACAATCAACAAACTTATTGTCATCTGGATCGGATTGAATAAGATTGAGCCTAAATTGTGGGTATATCAGTTCTACATTCTTACTCTTGAGCAAAAGTGCAATGACATGGTCGGCAATGCCTGGGGTCATTAACCGGCCAATGATTTCGGCATATTCCTCAATAATCTCGTTGGAAATGCACAAAATATATTTCCCCTCTTGAAAACTTTTCCAGATGGGATAGTAATTGCCTCGTCTTGACAAAGATGAGATAAGGCCGTTTGTATCGAGGACAATCTTTTTAGTTGGCATAGTTGTAAGGTGTGCGCAGGTGCTCCTTTAGTATGGCCTCGTTTTTTTCATTGTCCCATTTGCCCTCATCCCACAGTTTGTCAATGGCTTCATCGATTTTGCTTGCATAGTAATTACAAACTACTTGACGTAGTTCTTCTACCTGCTCTTCGGTGGTGAAATGTCCAAGCAGTCGCAAGAAATCCATTTGTGCGGCATTCAAACCTCTGCTCTGTTCCATATAATCGTTCTGTTGGTTGTTTCGATTGCAAAGATAATGATTCTTTCTGACAATGGTACAATATTTCGAAAAAATAAAACGAGATAATAAATTAGGGGAGCGGCGATGTGCCATTCCCCCACGCTGTTAAACATCACTCATTTAAAAATATACTACAGAATCACTTCTTCAGGGTGATATAGACCTTGGGATGGTTGGGATCCTGTTTGTCAACCTCGATCGACTCGATGTCATCACTGGCAATATCGGCAATAGATGCCTTTTTAATACCATCAACGTAAAACTCGTAGCCGTACTTGACGCCTTGGTCACTCACTGTTGTGGTGTTTCCCTCTTCATCGGTGAATGTGGTTGACGTCTGCAATCTTGCGACCTTTATAGTTTTGGTCAAATAAAAACAGACAACTTTGACAACATCTCGACACCAATACAACAATCATGTTGTTATGGTTGTCAATTGTGTTGTCAAAGTTGTTTGATATCAATTCAGCGCCTTAGCGTGAGGCACTGAGTAGGGCTGTGTTACTCGCCGAGGATGGCTGCTACGCCCGGGAGGGTCTTGCCCTCGATTGCCTCGAGCATGGCACCACCGCCAGTCGATACGTAGGATACCTGGTCGGCAAGGCCGAACTTGTTGACGGCTGCTACCGAGTCACCACCGCCCACGAGGGAGTAAGCACCATTCTGGGTAGCCTCGGCCACATACTTGGCGATTTCGCCAGTGCCGTGTGCAAAGTTCTCAAACTCAAACACGCCTACGGGACCGTTCCACAGGATGGTCTTGGAATCGAGGATGATCTTCTTCCAGTTGGCCAATGAGGCTTCGCTGGCATCCATGCCCTCCCAACCATCGGGGATGTTGTAGATATCAACCGTCTGACGGTTGGCGTCGTTGTCAAAGCGGTCGCCGGCAACCGTGGCTACAGAGAGGCTCAGGTTCACGCCTTTCTCCTTGGCAGCGGCAATAACGTTCAGTGCCTCGGGCATCAGGTCGTCCTCATGCAGCGAGTCGCCGATGTGGCCACCCTGGGCTTTGATGAAGGTATAGCCCATACCACCGCCGATGATGAGGTTATCCACCTTGTCGAGCAGGTTCTTGATAACCGACAGCTTGGACGATACCTTGCTGCCGCCGATGATGGCGGTGAAGGGGTGCTGGGCGTTCTTCATCACGTTGTCGATAGCGGTGACTTCCTTCTCCATGAGCAGTCCCAGCATCTTGTGGTCGTTGTCAAAGAAGTCGGCGATAACAGCGGTCGAGGCGTGGCGGCGGTGGGCGGTGCCAAAGGCGTCGTTCACATACACGTCGGCATAGCTGGCCAGGGTCTTGGCAAACTCGGTCTGGCGGGCTTTCATCTCCTTCTTGGCAGCATCATAGTTGGGGTCATCCTTCTCGATGCCCACGGGCTTGCCTTCCTCCTCGGGGTGGAAGCGCAGGTTCTCGAGCAGCAGCACCTCACCGGGCTTGAGCGCATCGGCCTGGTTCTTGGCCTCGGCGCTGTCCTGGGCAAACTGTACTCGCGTCTCCAGAGCAGCAGCAACGGCGCTGGTGATCTGGCTCAACGAGAGTTTATGGTTGATTTTACCTTTGGGCTTGCCCATGTGCGACATGATGATGAGGGCACCGCCGTCGGCGAGGATTTTCTTTAAAGTTGGAACCGCACCGCGAATGCGGGTGTCGTCGGTGATTTCTCCTTTTTCATTCAGGGGCACGTTAAAGTCAACGCGCACGATTGCCTTCTTACCGGCAAAATTAAAGTCATTGAATTTAGCCATTTCTTGATGATAAATTAAAGTATTTTCTTGATGTTACTGATTATTCTATATTTAGCAGGCCACAAAAGTACGAAATATTTTGCTTAAAATATCTTTCAATAATATCTTTTTGGGTTTTTTAAGATGATGATGATGCCGACATTCCACTTTTTTAGTAATTTTGTGCAATTGTAATTATTTAAGTTTTTCAAATGATGGACAAACTAGTAACCAAAATGATGAGAGTGGTGACGATGTTGTTGCTGGCGACGATGGTCGTCTCGTGCGGCTTGTGGCGCCACACTGCCGACGATGTTATCAACGACATGCGTGATGCGCGTCATGCTCAATATGTTAACGTGGGAAATGGCCTGTTTGGACTGGGACGATTGATATCGCCAACCCTGTACGAGGCAGGACTCGGGATCAATTCGATCCAGGTGCTCGACCTGAGCAAGTGCAGCGGTAGCGATCGTGAAAAGTTCCGCAAGCGCATTATGGACTTGACCCGTAATGGCGCTTATGAGGAGATTGTCACCCGCCAGGAGGGCTATGACACCAGGACCGCACTCGTGCGCCGTGATGGCCAGTACATCAGTGAGGTGGTTCTGGTCAATGCCAGCGATAGGAATGATGTGATGGTCTTGATAATCGGTCACATCAATGTCGAGAACCTCGAACGCATCTTGAATGACAAATCTATCGCTTCGGCTAGTCATTTAAACTAATGGAGAGAAAAATAAACTCATAATATATATATTATTTACAACACAATGAAAGAGAAGATTAAAGAGCAATTCAAGCAGCGCTTTGGCACCGACTGTGTGACCTATGCCTCGGCTGGTCGCATCAACCTGATTGGTGAGCACACCGATTATAATGGTGGCTTTGTGTTCCCGGGTGCCATCGACAAGTACATCATGGCCGCTATCAACATCAATGGTACCGACAAGGTGCGCGTCTATAGCATGGACATGGATGCTTATTGTGAATTTGGGTTAAAGGAAGAGGACGCTCCTCAAGAGCAGTGGGCGCGTTACATCTTTGGCGTTTGCCGCGAGACCATCAAGCGTGGCGGCATCGTCAAGGGGTTTGACACCGTGTTTGCAGGCAATGTGCCCCTGGGTGCTGGCCTGTCGTCATCGGCAGCGCTGGAATCCTGCTTTGCCTTTGCCCTCAATGACATGTTCAACGATAATAAGATTGACAAGTTTGAGCTGGCCAAGATCGGACAGAGCACCGAGCATAACTATTGTGGCGTGAACTGTGGTATCATGGATCAGTTTGCCAGTGTGTTTGGCAAGAAGGACTGCCTCATGCGTCTCGACTGCCGCTCGCTGGAGCATGAATATTTCCCCTTCCACCCCGAGGGCTACAAGCTGGTGCTGCTCAACAGCAAGGTGAAGCACGAACTCGTGGATTCGCCCTACAACAAGCGCCGCGAGTCCTGTGAGCGCGTGGCCGCCACGCTGGGCGTCGAGACCCTGCGTGATGCCTCTTACACGATGCTGGCCGACGTGCGCGACAAGATCAGCGACGAGGACTATCGCCGTGCACGCTATGTCATCGGCGAGAAGCAGCGTGTGCTCGATGTGTGTGACGCGCTGGAACGTGGCGACTACGAGACCGTGGGCCGCTGCATGTTTGAGACCCACGATGGCCTGTCGCGCGACTATGAGGTGAGCTGCGAGGAGCTCGATTACCTCAACGATGTGGCCCGCGAGTGCGGCGTGACGGGTTCGCGCATCATGGGTGGCGGTTTTGGCGGCTGCACCATCAACCTGGTCAAGGACGACCGCTACGACAACTTCATCGCCACGGCCAGGGAAAAGTTTAACGCTAAGTACGGACACGAGCCCGAGGTGATCAACGTGATCATCAGCGATGGCGCTCACAAGGTGGAGGATTGAGATGAAGAGCATTCGCATCGACACCCATGATACTGAGCGTGGCGAAGTGACCACCTATGAACTCATCAACGCCAGCGGTGCCAGCGTGAAACTATCATCGCTGGGCGCTGGAATCCTCGAGATCAAGGTCCCCGACCGCGATGGCAATCTGGCCGACGTGGTGCTGGGCTACAAGGATGTGGCCGACTACTTCTATGACGGTCCCTGTGCCGGCAAGGTGCCTGGACGCTATGCCAACCGCATCAGCAAGGGGCATCTCGACATCGATGGCAAGGTCTATCAGCTCAACATCAACAATGGCCCCAACCACCTGCATGGCGGTCCCGAGAATTTCTCCAACAGGATCTGGGACTGCGAGATGGATGGCGACACCGTGGTGTTCTCGCTGGAGAGCCCCGATGGCGACGAGAATTATCCCGGCAACCTCACGGCCCGTGTGGCCTACACCTGGAGCGACGACAATGTGCTCAAGATTGTGCTGGGTGCCGTCACCGACGCTCCCACGGTGATCAACCTCACCAATCACACCTATTTTAACATGGCTGGCGAGGACAAGCCGGGCACGGCGCTCGACCAGGTGCTGCAACTCCATTGCTCGCGCTACCTGCCCACCGACGACACGCTCATCCCCACGGGCGAGATGGCTCCCGTCGAGGGCACTCCCATGGACTTCACCCGCCCCAAGGCCGTGGGCCTCGACATCAAGCGGGATTTCCCCGCTTTGAACTACGGCAAGGGATATGACAACTGCTGGGTGATCGACGGCTGTGAGGACGGTGACGTGCACGTGGCCGCTGTGCTGTGTGACAAGGAGTCGGGCCGCATGGTGGAGGTCAGCACCGACCAGCCCGCTGTCCAGGTCTATACGGGCAACTGGCTCGGGGGCTGCCCCACGGGCAAGAGCGGCAACCAGTACCGCGACTATGATGGCGTGGCCATCGAGTGCCAGGGCATGCCCGATGCGCCCAACCACGCCAACTTCCCGTCACAGCTCCTACGCCCCGACGGGGAATACCGCCGCATCATCCTCTTTGACTTTAAGGTGAAGTAAAGTTGTTAGTTGTTAGTTTTTAGTTGTTAGTCACTAGTTAGGCTTTAGTTTCTAGTCCCTAGTTGGCATCCGCAAACAACTAACAACCAACAACTAACAACTAACAACTAACAACTAACAACTAAAAACTAACAACTAAAAAAAATATGAAACCTACATTATTTGTGCTCGCTGCTGGCATGGGCAGCCGTTATGGCGGCCTCAAGCAGCTCGATGGCCTGGGCCCTCACGGCGAGACCATCATGGATTACTCGATCTATGACGCTATCCACAGCGGATTTGGCAAGGTCGTGTTTGTCATTCGCAAGGACTTTGAAGCTGACTTCCGC
Organism: uncultured Prevotellaceae bacterium; assembly: GCA_947165485.1. Lineage (GTDB taxonomy): Bacteria > Bacteroidota > Bacteroidia > Bacteroidales > Muribaculaceae > Sodaliphilus. The sequence goes on along the minus strand of CAMVAP010000047.1, from coordinate 10,493 downwards.
GAGAAGATTCTGTCAAAATATGAGGGTCACATCCCCGTGGAACTCGTCTTCCAGGGCTTGAATGACCTGCCCGGGGGCTTCACTTGCCCCGCCGAGCGTGTGAAACCCTGGGGCACCAACCACGCCCTGCTCATGGGCAAGGATGTGATCCACGAGCCCTTTGCTATCATCAATGCCGACGACTATTATGGCCGCAACAGCTTTGAGGTCATGGCCGCCGAGCTGTCGTCCCTGCCCCAGGGCAGCAAGGGCCGTTACAGCATGGTGGGCTTCAAGGTGGGCAACACCATGAGCGAGAGCGGCACCGTGGCGCGCGGCGTGTGCGAGACCCGCGACGGCCTCTTGACGGGCGTGGTGGAGCGCACGAGCATCGGCTATGACGCCGACCACAACATCGCCTTTACCGACGAGGACGGCCAGGTGCAACACCTGGCGTTTGACACCCCGGTGTCGATGAACTTCTGGGGCTTCACGCCCGACTACTTTGACCACAGCGAGCAGCGCTTTGTCGATTTCCTCAAGGAGAACATTGACAAGCCCAAGGCCGAATTCTTTATCCCCACGCTGGTCAATGAGCTGGTCAACAACGGCACCGCCCAGGTCAAGGTCCTCACCACCGAGAGCAAGTGGTTTGGCGTGACCTATGCCGCCGACCGCCAGGGCGTCGTCGATAAGTTTGCCGAGCTGCATGCCACGGGCGTCTATCCCGACAAGATGTTCTGACAAAAGGCAACGATTTCATCAAAATCCCGCAGGGCCGACACCTGTTGCGGGATTTTTTTTGTAATTTTGCAGCCGCAATTATAAACCAATAGAAACTGCTTGGTAGAGCAGCATGGGATGTCACCCAGGAACAACTCCAATTATTTTTATGACAACAAAAGTTGAAGTTACTCGTCAAGTGACCGCTACCATCCTCTCCATGTCGCTGCTCACGGTGATGGCAGGGGCGGCCATCGCTCCCGCATTGGGAATTATCAAGCAGCATTTCGCATCGGCTCCCGACCTGCTCGTGCAACTCATCGTGAGCATGCCGGCCCTGCTGATCATCATCACGAGCCTTTTCTTCCGCACCATCAGCAACGTGTTGCGCACCCGTGCTATTGCCATCATTGGCCTTTTGCTATATGTGCTGACGGGGGCGGGTTGCTTTTTTGTCCGCGACATCCATGTGCTGCTTGCCATGCGGGCCTTGCTGGGTGTGAGTGTGGGGCTGATCATGCCGTTATCAACGGGACTATTGGCCTACTATTTTCCACCAAGCGAATTGGCGCGACTCATGGGGCTGTCGGCAGCCATGAACCAGATGGGCGGTGTTGTGGCAACCCTGCTGGCAGGTTTGCTCGCCACCATTGAGTGGAACTATGCCTTTCTGGTCTATATATTGGGACTGATTGCGTTGGTAATGGTACTCGTGTGGCTCCCCGATGAGCAACTGTCTTCCCACGACAAGCAGGGTAACGCCTTTGAACCGCGCCATCTGCTCAAGTTCCATCCCTCGGTCATCGGCATGTTCCTGCTGATGCTGATTTTCTTCATCTTCCCGACCAATTTTGCGATTATTGCCGGTCAACAGACGTCATTATCTCCCCATGCCATCACCATCATCATGGTTGCGCTCGATGTAGTGGCCTTCTTTGTGGGACTCGCCTTTGGTCGCTTGATGAAGGCCTTTCGCCGTCCCATCAAGTACTTCGCGCCCATCAGTTTCCTCTTGGGTTACGGGCTTTATCTGCCAGGCAACATCACATGCCTCCTCATGGGATCGGCATTGATTGGCGTGGCTGCCGGTGTGGGCGTGCCTTACTTGAACACCATCGCCAGCATCAAGGGAGGCAAGAACTCGGCCACTACAGTCATGCCCCTGCTCTCGGCTGCCCTGTATTTGGGGCAGTTCATCTCACCCATCGTGGTGATGCCGCTCTCCAGCATGTTTGGCCATGATGATGTGACCGCACCTTACAAGGCTGGCGTGATAATGAGCGTGATTTTCCTTATCCAAGTGTGGGCAACCCGACATTTCCAGAGCCTGCCCCCAGAATAAATTGACATTTTTGAATAATTGATAGAAATATGAAAAAGACATTATTACTTACTATGGTTTTGCTTTTGTGCATGAGTTGTGGCAACAAGCAGAACGACAATCACGAGAAAGGCCCTCGCCATGGCATGCCGATGGGGCAGAGCAAGGATGCCGATACCGCATTTGTGGCGCTCAGGGAGACGGTCGTGCCCACTTTCAAGCAGTTTACCTATAAGGACAAGGCAACGGGCAAATCGATGCAATACAACCTCTTTATCCCCGATGGTTGGGAAAAGAAGAATTACCCGCTCGTGCTGTTTATCGCCGATGCCAGCACTGCGGGCAAAGAAGTGACCGCTCCGCTCACCCAGGGCTACGGCGCCCTGCTGTTCGCATCGCCACAGGACCAAGACAAGCACCCGTCGTTTGTACTCGTCCCACAGTATTCCGAGACTGCTGTTGATGACCACTGGAACCATTCCGAAGAGGTGGACATAACCATACGCTTGCTCAATGAGATTACTGACAAGTATAATGTGGACAAGAACCGCCTCTACACCACTGGTCAGTCAATGGGAGGCATGATATCATTCTATTTCAACATCGCTTATCCTGACGTGTTTGCCGCGTCATTGTTTGTGGGCAGCCAGTGGGACGCGAGCAAGATGAGCGACTTTGGCAACAAGCGTTTCTTCTATATTGTTGCTGGTGGTGACGACAAGGCGTCTGGTGGTATGAGAAATCTTGCCACGGTACTCAATGAGCATCAGGCTAAAATCGATTCTGCCTCATGGAGTGCCAAGTTGCCCCAGGATGAGCAGGACAAGTTGGCCATCGAACTTATCAACGAGGGCGGCCATGTGAACTTCATCAAGTTTGAAACAGGTTCAGTCTTGCCCGAAGATGGCAAGGGAATGGAGCACATGGCATCGTTTGACTTCGCTTACAAGTTGACGCCTGTTAGAGACTGGTTATTTGAGCAAACCAAAAAATAGATGAGAGCAAATGAAAAAGACATTATTATTGATGCTGGCCTTTACCCTAGCAATGGGCGCATCGGCCAAGGTTAAAACACCACAACCCACATTGCAGTTTGACCCAATCGCCGGCGAGTCGCGCGTGATGACCATGCACGACGGCTCCAGTGTGCGGTACACTGCCTATGAGCGACTCTATTTTGTGACCAACATCGAGGACTCGGCCTATCAGTTCCTGAATGTCTATGTGCCCGAAGGCGCTACACAGCAGACACCCATCTTTCTGCGAACCTACGTCGGTGGATACATGGCTTCGGCAGCGGGTCAGCCCCAGGCTGGTGATGCCAGCGGGCGAGCCCTCAAGGAAGGGTATGTACTTGTAATCCCTGGCTCCCGTGGCCGCAATTCCACTGTTGTCGCTGCCAGGAACGACAAGAAAAACGGCATTAAGAAGGGCCAAACGATCTATACGGGCCGCGCACCCGCTGCCATTCTCGACCTCAAGGCTGCCATCCGTTATCTGCGTCATTTCGACGGTGTGATGCTTGGCGATGCCGAGCGCATCATCACTGATGGGACTAGCGCTGGCGGTGCCATGTCATCGCTGATGGGCGCAACTGGCAACAATCCGGCCTATGAGCCGATGCTCAAGGCCATGGGCGCTGCCGACGAGCGCGACGATGTGTTTGCCAGTGTGTGCTATTGCCCGATTATCGACCTGGATCATGCCGATATGGCCTACGAGTGGCTCTATAACGGCACCGATAGCCGTCAGCAGGGCGATGCCGATGTGCTGGCCGTGAGCAACGAGCTCAAGGCGATGTTTCCTGCCTATCTGGCAAGTTTAAACCTGCACACACCCGATGGCACCCTGCTCACTGCCGACAATTACCTGGATTACATCAAGAGCGAACTCATTCGCTCGGCCCAGATGGCCAAGAATGCAGGTGCCGACATCCCCGACAGCCTGGGTTTCGTTTTCAGTGATGAGGCCAGCTTTGGTGCTCCTCCCATCAATGGCGGCATGACGCGGATGGGTGATAGCAAGAAGCCTCAACGCGACCTCCCGCTCATGATGATGCGCCCAGGTGGATCCAAGCGGGTAGGGGAGTACATCATCGACCTCGACATGGACAAGTATCTGAATTATGTGGTATCTACTCAGCCGTTGAAGACTGCTCCCGCATTTGATACTCAAGGCGTCGTGGGACAGCGTGCTTCGGGCGAGAACGAGGAATTTGGCGACAGCAAGGGCAGCAGCGTCAACTTTACCGATTACAGTGCTGCAAAGACAGGAACTACTGTCACTCCTGAGATAGCCGCCAATGTAGCCCTACTGAATCCTATGAATTTCATTGCTGACGGCGTGACCGATGTGGCTCCCCACTGGTACATTCGCCATGGTGCGCGCGACCGTGATACCGCTTTCCCCGTGCCCGTCAATCTAGCGTTGAAACTCCAGAATGCAGGAAAGGACGTCAACTTCCTGCTGGCCTGGAACCGCCCTCACAGCGGTGACTATGCCCTGGACGAACTCTTCCAGTGGATCAAGTCACTATTCTGAGAGTCAACTAGGTTTTAGGCTTTAGGTTTTAGGCGGTTAGGTTTTAGGTTTTAGGCTTTAGGCTTTAGGTGGCATCCGCTTACCTAACGCCTAAAACCTATCGCCTAACACCTAACGCCTAACACCTAACACCTAACACCTAACTAGTCCCTAGTTTCTAGTTGGCATCCGCAAACACCTAACACCTAACACCTAACACCTAACACCTAACACCTAACGCCTAACACCTAACGCCTAACACCTAACACCTAAAACCTAAAAAAATATTATCTTTGCGGCATGAAGAGGCTCAATATACATCGGGTTAAAATCCGCAAGCCAGTGAAAGGGGCCAGGTTACGCCTTAGAATGAAGGCCATGGACAAGCGTCTAGACCGCAGGCAGCGGTCACGAGCGAGTGTCATCCCTGTTGTTGACGACACGGAGCGCACTTGCACCAATTGCAGCACAGAATACGTGGGGCGCGTGTGCCCTCAGTGCGGCCAGGTGGGCACGTGGACACGTTACACCTGGCACCAGGCGGTGCTCAACTTCCTTGACATCTGGGGGCTGGGCAACCGCCCCGTTTTCCGCACGTTGAAGGAGCTGTCCTGGCGTCCTGGATACATGGTGCGCGACTACTTGGACGGTCACCGTCACTTTTATTTCCCGCCGTTCAAGTTGCTAGCCATCATCGTTGTGTTTTTGTTCCTCACCAGCCAGCTGACCCGCGAAAGCCAGTTCTCGGTGTTTGAAACGGTGAGTCAGCTCGAAATGGTTGATTCGGCCTATCATGTCGGCGAGTCCATTAAGATGGATGTCAACGTGGCCGACCAAGCGTTAGCCGGCGAGAATGTGTCGCACGAGGTTGATGAAAAAAAGGCTGATAAGGCAGATAAGACCGATATGCCTGACTTGTCTTACACCAGTTACCGCCAGATGATGCTCAGCGCTCTTGTGCGGTTTTCCAAGTATATGGCGGGCAATATGCTTTATGAATGGCTGTTTATTGCCGCCTTTGTGGGCATCTGCATCTGGATCACATTCCGTCACGTGAGCCGATACACGCTAGTAGAGACTTACATATTCTATGTGTTCTTCCTCTCGATGTACCTGATGTGGCGCATCCCGCAACTGCTGTGCAATGGGCTCATAAACTTGTTTGACGGGCCAGCCGAGCCGGTGCTGTCAGGGACTGGCATCAGTTTTATCGGGCTTTGTGCCGCTGCGCTGGTGATAGTCGTTACCGTGGTTAAGTACATGATTGGCACCTATGCGTGGTATTTGGAATTTTTGTTCTTCCGCCAGTTTTATCAGTTAAGCTGGAAAGAGGTGTTTAAACAGGCGTTGCGGCTGCCGGTGGTGGGGGTCATGTTGGCATTATGGATCCTCACGTTGCTGGCTGCGGTGTTCCTTGTTGAGGAATCAGTCTATGTGGGCCTGTTGATTTATATCATGTTGCTGCTGCCGGTGTCGCTTGTGGTTGCCGAGCTGTTTTATAACCGCAATCTAACCCGTGTTACGCCTGCTGTTGTCAGGCTCAGCAAGCTAGCAGTATTGATGTGCTTGTTGATCAGTTTGGTGATAGGCTTTGAAATGTATGCCAACAACTTCAACGTCGTCGGGTCCTATGTGTTGCTGACGTTATTTTATGTTGTGGCGGTTGCCTTCAGCCTGTTGCCCTTAGTGCTGTACAAGAGGTTTAATAGCACCTGGATTGCCTGCCTGCCCACGGTGGTGTTGGTGCTCGTGGCAGGTGTTTTGTTATATGTTTAGAGGCATATTTTCCAGTGGGTTGAATCGTTACTGCGGTATTTGGTAGGGCTTGAAGTATAACTGGTGCCCTAGAAGTGTAAAACCGAAAAAAATATATTACCTTTGTGGACATGAAATGGTCGCTCCCTATCAGATCCAAGAGAAAGAAGCCTGTCAAGCCCGTCAAGAAGAATACTTCCTGGCGCAGGTTCAGGGCCTGGGCGAAGCGCCTGGACCGCCGCCAGGAGCAGCGTGAAGCCGTTGCCGTCGCCGTCGATGAGACGCGTCGCACGTGCCTCAACTGCGGCTACGTGTACCAGGGCAAGGTGTGTCCCCAGTGCGGCCAGACGGGCGCCTGGTCCCGCTACTCGTTGCGGCAGGCGGTGCTCAACTTCCTGGACATCTGGGGGCTGGGTAACCGCCCCATGTACCGCACGCTCAAGGAGCTGTTCTGGCGCCCGGGCTACATGGTGCGCGACTACCTGCACGGGCACCGCCAGTACTATTTCCCGCCGTTCAAGCTGATGGCCATCACGCTGGTGATGGTGGCCTTTGTCGGCTGGCTGACGGGCATCGATGTGGTGGAGTCCAACTTTAGCGGTTTTGCTACCGACGAGGACGTTGCCCGTCACCTGGCTGACCTGCCATTCACGGGATTCTTGAGGACGGCGTTCTACTGGATCTTCAAGTTTTTCCAGTTCCTGGCCCAGAGCTTGCTGTATGAGTGGCTGTTTATAGGCGTGTCGGTGCTGATATGCGTGCGGCTGGCCTTCTTCAAGGTGAGCCGGTATAACCTTGCCGAGACCTACATCTTCCTGGTGTTTGTTTTCTCGCAGCAGTTCCTGCTCGACACCGTGAGGTCCCTCGCCAGTGACGTCCGTCATTCTATCGAGACCCACATGCTCGCCGGTGGTCATGCGTCCGCAGTGATGACGATGGCAGGGACGGCGCTCAGCGAGATCCTGGACCTGCTGGCCATCCTTATCACATTGCTGTGTTTGATACTGTATATTGTCGATTTCAAGCAGTTCTACGGCCTTAACTGGAAATCCACCATCAGGTATCTGTTCCTGGCTTTCTGGATCGGGGTCATCGGGCTTGCCACATTCACGGGCGTGTCGGCAGCCCTGGCCAACCGCACCAAGTTCAACGTTATGATCTGCTTTGTGGTCTGTGCCGTGTTGCTGCTTGTCACGATCTGGCTTGTGTGGCACTACCTGAACAAACACGCTGGCCGGTTGAACCGTCCCGTCGTGTGGATGTCCCGCCTATCGGCATGGTCCGTTCTGTTGATGCCGTTTTTGGGCATATCCTTGCATGAGCTGGGCTACAATGTCGCCAGCATCATTGCCCTGATGACATTATATGATGTCGTATTAACCCCCCTGTGCATCTTGCCTGCTTACCTCTATCAACGGTACCACAAGACGTGGCTCTCACTCGTCTCCACCACATTGATGCTGGGACTGGCATATGGCGTGATAGCAATCACCGATGCAGCGTTTTAGGCTTTAGTGGTTAGGTGTTTGCGGATGCCACCTAACACCTAACACCTAAAGCCTAACGCCTAACTAGCGACTTTTAATAATGTTTAATAGGAAAAAATGATATTTATTCGGCAAATAGTCGTACCTTTGCCGCTTGAATAACGTGTTATCGCGTGTTTTAATCAACAGTGACTATATAATTTTTAAGGTTACTATATAATTTTTTTCAATTTTATGGCAGAAACAAAAAAGAAATTGTTCGACCAATTCGCGCCTGTCACTCCCGAGGAGTGGCGTGCCAAGGCCGAAGTTGACCTCAAGGGGGCCGACTTTGAGAAGAAAATGGTTTGGCGGACAAACGAGGGTTTCAATGCCCAGCCGCTGTATCGCAGCGTGGACATTGCCGACCTCAAGCAGACCAAATCCCTCCCTGGCGAGTTCCCCTACGTCCGCGGTACCCGCTACAACAACGACTGGAAGGTGCGCCAGAACATCGACGTCAACAGCGAGGATGTAAAGGCTGCCAACGCCAAGGCTCTCGAAATCCTTGACAAGGGCATCAACTCGATCGGCTTCCGTTTCCACGGTGGCGACGTTGATCTCAAGGAGCTGCTGAATGGCATCGTCCTTCCCGCCTGTGAAATCAACATCCAGTGCTGCCCCAAGTGCGCCCTGGGTTATGCCGAGCAGTTGGTGGCCCTGTGCAAGGAGGCTGGCTGTGAGGACACCTTCGTCGGCTCCATCGACTTCAACCCGTTCAAGCGCATGTTCAAGCATGGTGAGCCTTTCCCTGGCGACATCGTCAAGATGGCCACCGACCTGATGAATACCGTGAAGCCCGTCGCTCACCTGCGCGTGCTCGGTGTTGACTCGCTGGCACTGAACAATGCTGGTGCCTATATCTATCAGGAATTGGGTTACGCTCTGGCATGGGGTGCCGAGTGGATGGCTATGATGACCGAGGCTGGCTTCACCGCCGACGAGGTCGCTAACCGCATTAAGTTCAACATGGGTGTATCGACTGTTTACTTCATGGAGATTGCCAAGTTCCGCGCCGCTCGTGAGTTGTGGGCCATGATCGTCAAGGAGTTCAAGCCCGAGAATGACTACTCGTGCATGATGAACGTCAATGCCGAGACCACCCGTTTCAACCAGACCATCTATGACAGCTACGTGAACCTGCTCCGCAGCCAGACCGAGGCCATGAGTGCCGTCCTGGCAGGTGTTGACTCACTGGTTGTCACCCCGTTTGACGCTCCCTATCAGAAGAGCGACGACTTCAGCGAGCGCATCGCCCGCAACCAGCAGATCCTGCTCAAGGAAGAGAGCCACCTCGACAAGGTCGTTGACCCCGCTGGCGGTTCCTACTATGTGGAAATGCTGACCAAGAACCTCGCCGAGCAGGGCTGGAAACTCTTCCTCGATGTGGAGGACAAGGGCGGCTTCAAGGCTGCTCTCGAGAGCGGTGAGATTATCAAGGCCGTCAATGCCAGTGCCGACGCACGCTTTGACAAGGTGGCCAAGCGCCGCGAGCAGTTGCTGGGTACCAACCAGTTCCCCAACTTCACCGAGAAGGCTGCCGACAAGGCCGATGCCCGCGAGGCTTGCTGCTGCCACTGTGGCTGCAACCACGAGGAGGCCGAGGGTGCCGTGAAACTGAACACCAAGCGATTGGCTGAGCAGTTCGAGGAGATCCGTCTCCAGACCGAGCATGCCGCTAACACGCCCAAGGTCTTCATGCTCACCATCGGTAACCTGGCTATGCGTCTGGCCCGTGCCCAGTTCAGCGACAACTTCTTTGCTTGCGCTGGCTATGAGCTCATCGACAACAACGGTTTCAAGACCGTCAAGGAAGGTATGGATGCCGCTATGGAGAAGCAGGCCGACGTGGTTGTGCTCTGCTCCAGCGACGACGAGTATGCCGCTCTGATTCCCGAGGCTGTCAAGGAGCTTGACGGCCGTGCCGAGCTCGTGCTCGCTGGTCCCGAGACCGACGAGTTCAAGGCTCTGGGCATTGAGCACTTTATCAACGTGCGCACCAACGTGCTTGCTACATTAAAAGCCTTCAACGCTAAACTGTTAAAATGACGAGACGACTATGAGACCGAATTTTAAGAATATAGATATTGCAAACGATGCTTTTAATGTAAAGCACAATCCCCTTCCCAAGGGCGAGGTGTGGAAGAATGCCGAGTTGATCGACATTAAGCCCATTTACACTCACGATGACATCGAGGGTCTGGAGCACCTGGAGTTTGTTGCCGGTATTCCTCCCTTCCTGGGTGGCCCCTATTCGCTGATGTACCCGTTCCGTCCGTGGACCGTCCGTCAGTACGCTGGTTTCTCGACCGCTGCCGAGTCCAACGCCTTCTATCGCCGCAACCTGGCCTCGGGCCAGAAGGGTCTGTCGGTCGCCTTTGACCTTCCCACCCACCGTGGCTACAACGCCGATAACCCCCGCGTGGTGGGTGACGTCGGCAAGGCAGGTGTGTCGATCTGCTCTGTAGAGGACATGAAGGTCCTGTTCGATGGTATCCCCTTGAACAAGATGTCTGTCTCGATGACCATGAACGGTGCCGTGCTGCCCATTATGGCGTTCTACATCGTTTCGGGTCTGGAGCAGGGTGCCAAGCTTGAGGAGATGCAGGGCACCATCCAGAACGATATCTTGAAGGAGTTCATGGTGCGCAACACCTATATCTATCCTC
>CAMVAP010000046.1 GCA_947165485.1 uncultured Prevotellaceae bacterium | reverse complement strand
AAATATTATAAATAATGTGCGTTTTTAACACTCAAATCTTCTAAAATTTAGATTTAACAACAGTTTTTCAGTGATTTTTACTTCTTGCTGTGGTTGCCTTCTTCTCTTTGTAAGTAGAAAACAAGCCCTATGTTTGTACCGTCAAGGTCAAGCATAGGGCTTGTTTTCTTTACTATTACTCTGGTCGCGCGCTCCTACTTGAAGAGGTAGGTCGTTACGCTCTCCTTGCCCAGGTAGAAGGCCTTGGCCTTGATGACCTGGGGCTGAGTCTGGATGGTGACGGGTGCTGTCCAGCGGGGTGACTCAATGGTGGGCTCACTGCCGTCGAGGGTGTAAGTCACCAGTTCGTCGGGGTACTGGGTGTTGATAAGCAGTTTGCCGCCTTCAACCTTGATACCCGGAGGTCCCACGCGGAAGTTGTAACCCTTGCTGTGCAGCAGGGGCAGCTCGCGGGTACCGATCTTGAGGTTATACTGGTGGCGGGCCTCGAAATAGGATCCGAGGTCCATCAAGTCCTTGCTCCACTCGGGCACGGCATTCCATGCGCGCTCGCTCACGCCCATCATCTTGGGCAACATCATGTACTGCACCTGGTCATAGTTGCGCAGGGTCTCTCCCCACAGCTGGGCCTGCACGCCGATGATGTTCTCGGGCTTCTCCAACTTGATTTTGCCGTCGCCGGCGGTGATGATGTTGATGGGTGTGCCGTCAACAGCCGTGCGGGCTGTGGCGTAGATGTTGGCGGGCAGGGCACTCCAGGCGTCAAATTCATCGACCTTGCCGCCCCAGTGCAGACCCTGCTCGTTCTGGTGCCAGCTATAGCCCATGTCCATGTAGAAGTTGGTCACGTTGGACAGGATGACGGGATAACCGTCGTTGGCCAGGCGGTAGGGCACATCAGCACGTGAGCCCACGGTGCTCCAAGCATTCACACCGGCAATGCGCGGCGTCATGATGGCATTGTACTCGGGCGTGTTGTCGAGTCCCACTTCCTGCCAGCCCTCGATGCGGATTTTGCGGGCTTCAAGCATGGCACTGATGCGCTTGAGGAAATAGGCATGAACATCATGCTGGGTCTTGAGACCCTCGCGCTGCATCAGCGCCTGAACGTCGGGACTCTTGTCCCAAGCGCCACGGGCCACCTCATCGCCGCCCAGGTGAACGACCTGTAGCTTGAGGCCAGCCTCCTTGTACATCAGTTGCAACTCTTCAACCACGCGGTCGATAAAGCGGTAAACGTCGTCACTGGCCACGTTGAGCACGTTGTCGTGATAACTCTGGGCCGAGGTATAGACGCTCTCGTTCTTCTCGTCCCACAGGCGGAACTGCTCGGCGGTGGGATTGGACATGGCACGGTTTTTCATCGCCACGATGGCGGCACGGGCATGGCCGGGTGTCTCAATCTCGGGGATGATGTTCACGCCATGTTGCCATGCGTAGCGCAGCATGTCGATAAACTCGGCGCGGGTGAAGAAGCCGTTGGCGCTCTGTGAGAGGTCATCGGGATTGCCGTTGCCGTCAAAGATCTGGGCCAGGTAACCCTTCTCGTCGAGTGTGGCACCACGGCGTGAAGCCACTTGGGTCAACTCGGGGAAGCCGGGAATCTCCAGCCGCCACCCTTCATCGTCGGTGAAGTGGAACTGGATGGTGTTGATCTTGTAGTAGGCCAGCAGGTCTATCGTGCGCTTGAAGTCGGCGGGTCTGATGACAAAGTTGCGGGCAATGTCGAGATGACAGCCACGGTAGGGGAAGTCGGGCCAGTCGATGACAAAGCAGTTCTGCAAGCGGTTTCCCTTGCTGTGGTCCAGGGCTGCGATGAGGGTCTTCACACCATTCATTAGGGCTGCCTGAGTGGGACCCAGGATGGTGATATTCCCGTCATGCACGCGCAGTGAATAATACTCACGGTTGTTGCTCAATTTCTTGTCCAGCAACAACTTGATGACCGTTTTCTGGCCGCTGGTGGCATAGATGCCACGTTTCTGCAACTCGCTGGTGAGCAGATTCTTGGCACGGCGGTAGCCACCCCATTGGAACAATTTGCCCGTCTTGATGGTCACCAGACTCCCCACGGTGGTGAAGCCGTCCTCGATGTCCACCTGCTTGGGGGTGGGGAAGATGTCGTAGTCGTTGCCCGTGTATCCGTCGCCAAATCCGTTGATCATCTCATTGTAACTGTACATGTAGTTGCCGTCGGGATAGGCCTTGTGGTCACGCCACTGGCCCGGCTTGTCGAGCGGTGAACGGTTGATGTTCACGGCTATGGGATGCGCCATGTCTCCACCCATCACCACATGACCGCCAGCGGGCATGTAGCACTTGTTGATAACGGCACCGCCCATCACCATCTCGACAACAAGCGAGTCTCCGGCAGCGAGCGTCTTGTAATTGGCGTTGGGTTTCACGCGGTAGTAGGTTGTGGAAACTTCTTCTACATCCACCGGGCAGCCAGCGGGAACTGTCACCTTGCGTGAAAACTGGTTGAAAAAGAACTGCCAATCGTTGCCCAGAGGCTGCTTGGAAATGTTCTTGATGACAAATCGCGAACTGTAATTGTTGGCGGCAGTGTTGTTTAGCCCCATGTGCCAGTCCACGGCGATGGGCGATTGAGCGCTCATCGTCATGGCTACCAGCAGGCAGGCTAGTGTTGTCAATAATTTGGTTGTCTTCATCTTGATATTTGGTTTTGTTCAATGATTCTATTCAGCAGGTTGTCACAGGAGTCTTCCAGCAGGTCCAGCACGAGTTCAAAGCCCTCACTGCCCTCATAGTAGGGGTCGGGCACGTAATCGTAATTGGGATACTGACGGATGTAGTCGCCCATCATCACCACCTTGTCCTGCTGCTCGATGGTCGCTGCCATCGAGCACAAGTCATCCACGTTGGAGGCATCCATGCCCACAATGAGGTCAAAGTCCTCAAAGTCACTGGCCTGCACCTTGCGGGCCCGGTGAGTCAACTCGTAGCCGCGGGGACGGGCATGCACCCTCATCCGCTTGTCGGGCAGGTCTCCCACGTGCCAGCCTCCCATTCCAGCCGAGTCGAGATAGAAACGGTCGGTCAGCCCTCGCTCATCGACCAGACGCTGCATCACCGCCTGGGCCGCCGGCGACCGGCAAATGTTGCCCAAGCAGACAAAAAGGACGCTGTATTTATTACTGAAATTCAATCTATTATGATAATGATAATTAATATCAGTTTACTCAACGGTTTGCGGAATCATTACTCAGAAATGACCACTTAACTTGCAAAGGTACAAAATCAAATCGATAATCCCATCAACTCTCAATAAAAACATTTAAAAACCTCATCAGTATCCTTTTGGATTGCAGTTGCAAATATTCGCTTTTTCTTTGAAAAACGCTCAAAAAAGACAAAAAACATGAAAATACCTTGTTTCTTTCCAAAAGAAGCACTAAATTTGCCTTGCAATAGAGAAATGAAGAGAAATGGAAACGACAAGACTTAATCAGACTCAGATTCACTTGTTGAGGATGTTTGAATTGGACAGTAGCGAGAACTCCCTAAATGAATTAAAGGAGGTTCTCTATCGTCATTATTCCAAGCGAATGGATGATTGTCTTGAAGAGTTATGGGATTCTGGTCAATTAAATCAAGAACGACTTGACGAAATCAACCAAATGGACCTTCATCAACTGATCTGATCCATGAAACTTGTTCTCGACACCAATTGCTTGATACAAAGCATTCCTAAACGTAGCCGTTATCATGATGTTTGGGTATCATTTGAGAACGGTTCTAACAACTTGTGCGTATCTACCGAGATCCTGGAGGAATATGTGGAAATCCTACAACGCCTGATAGGAGATATGGCTGCTGATACCATCATCAAGAGCATTGTCAACAGTCCATTTGTAGAATTGATTTCCCCATATTATCATTTCAATCTCATCTCTACCGATCCAGATGACAATAAATTTGTCGATTGTGCTATTGCTGCCAATGCTCGATATGTCGTTACCAATGATCATCACTATGATATACTGGCTACAATTCAGTTTCCACACGTTGATGAGATTTCTTTAGATGATTTTCTTAAAACTTTTCACAACAATAAATAAATGAACTTGAACATCTTGCACCTGCTACCGTTGTTGTTGCTGATGGGGCTTGCACTGGCAAGCGTCACCTCGTGTGGTGGCGGCAGCAAGGAGCAACAAGATACAACAGCATGGGATTATAAAGCACCGCCCCCCATTCCCATCAACCGCAGCATTACCGGTGACAGCATGGGATTGATTGCCGATGCCGAGGTTCACCGCCTGCCCACCTATATCGAGCAACGACCGCTCAAGGAAATCTTCAATGATAGTAATGCGCTGCAGCTCGTTGCAGCCGAGAAGAACGGTTTCCAGCCCGTAGCTAGCCTGCATGACGCTTACAGCATCGACAAGCCGCTGATCAGGATCTTCTCCTGTGATGCCTATATGCTCGATGACTTGAGTGCGTCGGTGCCCTATCTGGTGCCTAAAGCTGCCCAGTTGCTCAAGGAGATAGGTTATGCCTTCCAGGACAGTGTGCGCAAGCGTGGTGGCAAGGCTTACCGCATCAAGGTGACCAGCGTGACGCGCACGGTCTATAGCGTTGGGAAGCTCATGAAGCGCAACCTGGCCGCCACCGAGAATTCCTGCCACCGCTATGGCACGACGGTGGACATCAGTTGGGTGAAATTTGACTGCATGGATCCATCGATGGTCGTCTCGCTTGAGGATTTAAAGAACATACTTGCCGAGGTCGTGCAAGACTTTCGCAAGCGTGGCCGCTGTTATGCCATCTTTGAGCGCAAGTCGGGGTGCCTCCACATTACTGTGAGATAACAATCATGTACATATTATAAATATCACAAATCCAATGACCTTACAACAGACAATAGCCGAGTACCTGAAATATACAGGACACAAGGGCTTTGACATCCACGCCGCCCTCATCGACTGTGACGGCGTTCTCTATGATTCAATGAAATTGCACACCCAAGCCTGGGTGAAACTGATGAAGAAAAACGGTATCAAGTGTACCCGTGATGAGTTCTATGAGATGGAGGGTATGACCGGTAGCGAGATCATCAAGATGAAGTTCAAGAGCGGTGCCGGTAAAAACATCACCGACGATGAGGCACATGCCCTGTACGGTGTAAAAACCCGCTACTTCCGCGAACTGGGCGAGGCTCCAGTAATGCCGGGTGCTGTGCGCGTGCTTCAGACCTTGAAGGAATCGGGTGTCGAGAATGTGCTGGTGACGGGCTCACAGCAAGATACCCTGCTGGAGCGCATCGAGAAGGATTTTCCCGGCCTCTTCAGCGAAGTGAAAATTACAGGCCATGACGTGCGCAAGGGCAAGCCCAATCCTGAGCCTTACCTCAAGGCGATGGCCAAGGCCGATAAGAAGTCCAACCAGTGCATCGTTATTGAGAATGCTCCACTGGGCGTACAGGCTGCCCATGCCGCCGGGTGTTTCACCATCGGCGTGACCACGGGTCCCATCCCCGAGAAGGATCTGTTCAAGGCTGGTGCCGACCTCGTCTATAAGAACATGGATGAGCTGGCCGCCGCTCTGCCTTCTTTGCTCGTGGCATTGACCCTCGTCAAGGCTTGATGCCAATAGATGCAGAACCTCATTTTTTCCAACGATGTTGAAGGTTCCCTCCAGCGATTGATGGCTGGAGGGAATACCAACATGACCGTGTACATTGCCGATGTGAACACGGCACGGTTTGTTGGGGAACGGGAGCGCCTCATCATCATCCCCGATGGCGATGAGAACAAGACGCTGGAGACCGTGACCCGTGTGTGGGAGCAGATGGAACGCATCGGTGTGACTCGGCATTCGCTCATTGTCAACATGGGCGGTGGCATGGTCACCGACTTGGGCGGATTTGCTGCGGCAACGTTCAAGCGTGGTGTGAGGTTCATCAATGTGCCCACCACACTGCTGGGGGCTGTTGATGCTGCTGTGGGCGGCAAGACGGGATTTAATTTCAAGGGTTTGAAAAACGAGATAGGGGCCTTTGCTCCAGCCAGCGACGTGATCATCTCAACCCGTTACCTTGATACCTTGCCCATCGAGGAGATGAAATCTGGATTTGCCGAGGTCATCAAGCATGCCATGCTGAGCGATCGCAGTGAGTTCTTGCGTCTGCTGAACCATGATTTCAGCGCCCCCATCAATCACGACGACCTGCTGGAACGCTTGCGCCGCTCGGTCCAGGTCAAAGTAGATATTGTTGCCCGCGATCCCGGTGAACAAGGTGAGCGCAAGGCTCTCAACCTGGGGCACACCGTCGGGCACGCCCTTGAAAGCCTGGCCATGAAACGGGGCAATCCTGTACCCCATGGCTATACGGTGGCCTGGGGGCTGGTCACCGAGGCTGTCCTTTCTCATATCCTATTGAAGTTTCCCAGTGAGGATGTGCACCGCCTGGGTCATTTCGTGAGCGATAATTATCGGGATTTCCCTTTCACTTGTGATGACTATGACGAGCTGCTTGACCTCATGCGTCATGACAAGAAAAGCCGTGATGGCGAGATCACCTGCACGCTGCTCAAGGCCATCGGTGACTACCACATCGACCAGACCATCACCCCCAACGACATCACCGCGGCCCTCGACATCCTGCGAGACCACCTGGGCATATAACCCTGATATAAACCTGGGACGTTTTTTGGGACACGGGGACGGTTCTTTTGTCCCATTTTGACCCCAAAATGGGACAAAAGAACCGTCCCCGTGTCCCACCCGTGTCCCAAAAACGCAATCCCGTGTCTCAGGGGTTTTGTTAAGAAATCTTGTTTTTGTGGGCTGTTTGTCATTATTATTTAAAAATATGACTACCTTTGTTGGCTTTTTTTAAGCAAAGTAGATACAAAGTATATAATATATGAAGCGCATCCTTATTTTTGCTGCCATAGTGGCAACAATGGTCTGCAATGTCCAGGCCTCCCACATCAGCGAGTCTCAGGCACGCCAGGTGGCTCGTCAGTTTTTCAATGCAAAATCTTCCCGGCTCCTGACTTCTTCAGCCGCATCGGAGCTCAGGCTTGCCTATATTGCCGCTGACGAGCATTTTTATGTGTTCAACCGTGGTGCACTTGGCCCCTTTGTCATCATATCAGGTGATGACCGCTTGCCGCAGGTGCTGGGCTATGGAGATAAAGGAGATTTCTCGGCGGCTCAACTTCCTCCAGCGTTGCAGTACTGGATGGACGAGATGAATCGCCAGATCGAATACCTGCAGTCTCATGACGATGCTGTCGCTCATCAGCCCGTCAAGCGTGCCGCAGCCGTGGATCCCTTGTTGAGCACCCGTTGGGGACAAGAAACCCCCTACAATGACATGTGTCCCACCTATGATTTGTCAAGTGGTGGCGTCGCGCGTGCTGTGACGGGTTGTGTTGCCACAGGTGTTGCCCAGGTGATGAACTATTACCGATGGCCTGACGTTGGTCAGGGAAGCCACTCCTATGTGTGTAACGTGGAGGGCCGCACGCGCACTGAACTGAGCGTGGACTTCAGCCAGTCGTTTTACCAGTGGGACTTGATGCTTGATGACTACAATGCCGGCAGCAGTGCCGAGTCGTGTGAAGCCGTTGCCAAACTGATGTCGGACGTGGGCATCTCGATGGATATGGGCTACGGCAGTAGCAGTGGCGCGTCGGAGGTGGCTGCGTTGCAGGCGCTCAAGCGGTATTTCAAGTACAATAACGATAGCTATATCCTTAACCGTGACTATTATGGCAACGAGGAGTGGGACCAGATCCTGGTGGATGAAATCAGTGCCCTGCGCCCCATCGTTTATTGTGGTTACAGCATTACGGGCGGTGAAGTGAGCGGACACTGTTTTGTTCTCGATGGCTTTGATACCGATGGCTATTTTCATGTCAACTGGGGTTGGGCTGGAAGCTATGACGGCCATTTCCTTGTTTCGGTGCTCGCTCCAGCATCTGGTATGGATTTCAAGTATGGTCAAGACGGAATCTTTGGACTTGTTCCCGAGCCGCGGGCCGGCGAGGTCGCCGATGTGCTATACATCCGCTCTCAGCTGATTCCCGCCGCATCATCGGTGGCTCTGGGTAATGAGTTGGAACTGGTGGCCGAGGACTTTGTGGTCGAGGGCAATAAGCTCGACACGGCGGGTTACCAGCAAATGGGTGATCGCGGTTATTATTATGCCCTGATTCCCATGAAGTTGAGTGTGGTTGACAGTCATGGTAATGAATGCCAGAGCAAGTACATAGACCATCATGAACCTCTGGACAACCGTTGGGGATATGGCGGCAATCATCATTATCTGGATTTATCACCCACACTTGCCCAGGGGGAATACAAGATCAAGATGTCCTATTCGATGGACGGTGGGGCCAGCTATGATAAGGTGGTGCGTGATTACTCAGGTAAGGAACTGTATGTCAAGATGATAGTGCGCGACGACACTGCTTATCTTTCTGATCCCTTCTTGTCCAACGTCTATGGGCTTGATTCCTTCATAGTGCCTGCCGGCGTTACCATCAACCAGCCCTTCACAATCGGGGTGAACGTGTCCTATTTTAGCCCCTGGTCCGATGAAGACGGCCCTGTAGGCAACTTGTATCTGTCCTTGCTCAAGGATGGCGACGAAGTGGCTACCAGCGACCTGTGTGAAGTGAAGGTTCACACCAATGAGGTGAAAACCTATGAGATGCAACTCAAGGCACCCGCCCAATGGGGAAAATATGATATCGTGGCCAACGATGAGGGCGGCAACCGTATGCAGACGGTGGATGGCTGGTATGGCAGAGCTGGTGTGGCCGTTGGATCTGTTATGATCCTCCCCCCGCATGGCAAGCTGGTTGAGGATTTTGAATCCATGACAGCCAATAGCAGCACGAGCGCTAAGGATGTGGAAGGCAACTTTGTCACATGGAATTTCTACAAGAGCGGGGTGCGGGTTCCCGAGGACGATCAGTGCCATGGCACTCATGCGGTGATGATGAAGAAGCCTAGCTATATCACAACGGGCCAGCCCATCGCACGCAATTTCTTTATGGCTCAGGCCTCCTTCTTTAATCCCGCAGCCGCCGAGGCGAAGTATCGCTTGACCTACTCCCTCGATGGAGGCTCCACATGGCAGACGGCCAGCACCTATGACGGCCTCGACGCCGCAGTGGTTCCCGGCAAGGGCATGACGACCGATACATGGCTGCTCAATCTCAATGCCCATCAGCCTGCCATGTTCCGCATCACGATGTTTGGCGGAGGTACAGCAGCCACCTATCTTGATGATTTCTCGCTCTATTTCACCGAGAATCTGTGTGATGTCAATATCGATGGTGAGGTGACTGTCGCCGATGTGAACGCTGTGGTTGATGTCATTATCGGCAATGCGAGTGAGCACTTGTCAATTGCCGATGTCAATGGTGACGGCGAGATAAACATTGCCGACATTAATACGATCCTGAATACGATCCAGTCGTCCAACGAGTGACCTTTGCGTGCCACTCCGCTCACTTGATCAGTTGCAGGGCGGTGGAGACTGCATCATCGGGGGTAACCCAGGTGATGGAAGGGTCACGGCGGTACCAGGTGAGTTGCTTCTTGGCATACACGCGTGTGTTCTTCTTCATGCGCTCGATGGCGGTGTGGCGATCCATCGTGCCGTCAAACATGGCGAACATCTCTTTCATTCCCACGGTGTTGAGTGAGTTGAGGTGCCGCAGGTGATAGACCGAGCGGGCCTCCTGCTCCAGTCCCGCCTCGATCATGCGGTCCACACGCCTGTTAATGCGCTCAAACAGTTGCTCCCGATCAATATTGAGTGCAAGCTTGACAATCTTGAAGTCACGCTGCTTGGCCACGCCCGTGCGCAATGTAGAATATGGCACCCCTGCCTGACGGCATATTTCCACACCGTGGCACACGCGGCTGGTGTTCTTGTGGTCGATTGTTGCGGCATATTGGGGATCCAATTGCTCCAATTCCTTTACCAGACTCTCTAACCCTTGATTACGCAGTTTTTCCTTGACAGCGTTTCGCACCTGGGGGGAGATGTCGGGTAACTGGTCGATGCCACGGCACACGGCGTCCACATAGAGCATTGAGCCGCCGCACATCACCACATGGTCGCCCTGCTGACACAGTGAGGGCAGCAGTGAGAGCACGTCGTTCTCAAACTGTGCGGCGCTGTAACCCTCCTGCAAGTCCTTGAAGGCGACAAAGTGATGCCGTGCCGCAGCCAGCTCCTCGGGCGTGGGAGCTGCGGTGCAGATGGGGATGCCACGGTAAATCTGGCGTGAATCGGCATTGATGATGTCACAATGCAAGTGCTGCGCCAGCTTGATGGCTGCCGCTGTCTTGCCCACCCCTGTGGGACCCGTGATGACAATCAATGTCATTTGGTTTTTAGTTTCTAGTCCCTAGTTTCTAGTTTTTAGTTTTATGTTGTTAGTCTTTCTTTTTCTCGTTGCTGTACTTGTTGAAGAGTGATGGCGTCAAGGCCAAGGGCGTTTTTTTGTTCTGCAATTCCTTCTTGGATGACTTGTGGAGCGGATTGGGCTGGTGGAGCACAAATTCACAATAGTAGGAAATGATGAGTGTGGTCAATGGCAGTCCGATAATCAGTCCGATAAATCCCATCACATAGACCCACAACGACAAGGACAGGAAAATGATGGCGGGATTAAGGCCCATCTGTGACTTCATGATAGTGGGGATGAGCACCATGTCCTGGATGATCTGGCAGATGATATAGGCTGCGATCACCCAAGCAAACATCACCCAGAAACTTGCCCCCGTCGCGGCAGTTGCCACCAGGCACAGGAAGGCAGCGATAGGGATTGAAATGAGTTGCAGGTAGGGCACCATGTTGAGCAGTCCCACAAACATGCCGAATGCGATGGCCATGGGCAACCCGATAATATAAAACTCTATAGCAAAAATCACACCCACAAAGAACGATACTGCGGCTTGACCGCGGAAGTAGCGGCTCATCGTGTCGGCCACATCACCAAAGATGCGCAACGCCATGCGGCGGTATTTACTGGGTATGGCGGCCTTGAATCCGTGTGATAGCTTGTTGAAATCCAGCAGGATGAAGAACATGTACAACAGCACGATGAACCACGACACGATGTTGAAAATCACGCTCATGGTGCCGCCCACCACCGACCAAGCACCCGATGCAGCCTTGTTGATCAGCTCCATCCATTGCTGCTTGCTGAACATCTCGTTAATCTTTTCCAGATCGATGTAGCGCTGGATGAATTCATTGATCTCGGTGGGAACATAGGGAATGCGCAGTGAGGACTTGGCGTATGCCGCCAGATGCTTGGACATGTCACTAAACTCGTCAATAAGGTAGGGGATGATGAGCCAGCACAGGCCTGTTATCACTGCAATGACGATAACAAGAGCCAGCACTACAGCGATGCCACGTGAATTGATGTGCATGTTGCGTTGCAGCCACTCGACAAGCGGGTCGATAATGTAGGCCAGGATGAAGCCCACAACAAATGGCATCAACACGGGGCTGAGGTAGTTGACGAGCCACACGCCCACACCCACGCTGATGAGGGTTAGCACCATTCTCACCACGCGGTCAAAATCATATTTCTTCTGTACTGTTGTTTGCGGCATATTACTGGATTGACTGGATTGACTGGAAGTATAAAGGATGATTTGATTAAAAGTTGATGTCAACCTCCACGGGACAGTGGTCGCTACCATAGATCTCGGTATGGATCTTGGCATCGGTGAGCCGCTCTTGCAGGCGGTTGCTCACCAGGAAGTAGTCGATGCGCCAGCCAGCGTTCTTCTCGCGGGCCTTGAAGCGGTAACTCCACCACGAGTAGATATCGGTCACATCAGGATTGAAAAAGCGCCATGTGTCGATGAAGCCGGCATTGAGCAGGACGGTCATCTTCTCGCGTTCCTCATCGGTGAAACCGGCGTTCTTGCGGTTGGTCTTGGGGTTCTTCAGGTCGATTTCCTGGTGTGCCACGTTGAGGTCACCGCACACGATGACGGGTTTCTTCTTGTCCAACTCCAGCAGAAAATGGCGGAAGGCATCCTCCCACGTCATGCGATAGTCCAAGCGGCGCAGGCCATCCTGGCTATTGGGAGTGTAGCAGGTCACAAGGTAGAAGTCGGGCATCTCCAGGGTGATGACACGTCCCTCATGGTCGTGCTCGTCGATGCCCATGCCGTAAGTGACACTCAAGGGCTCATGACGGCTGTAAATCGCTGTGCCTGAGTATCCTTTTTTCTCGGCATAGTTCCAGTAGGAGCGGTAACCTTCAAATTCCAAATCGAGTTGCCCCTGCTGCATCTTGGTCTCCTGAAGGCAGAAGAAGTCGGCATTCAGATCCTTGAATGCGTCGCCAAATCCTTTGCCCACCACGGCTCTCAAGCCGTTCACGTTCCACGAGATAAATTTCATTGTGATATATTTTTGATTTAATTTGCAAATATACTGCTAAAAGCGATTAACTTGAAAATTAATTGACGTAATTTTGCAGCTGTGATTGATAAATTTCATCGGTTTGGGACTGAGGCGGCTGCCGTGGAGTTACCGCGACAGTTCACGTGCCCTTTCTGCTATGAGCCACATCCCCTGGCCCTGATGGCGGTAGAGCAGGTGCAGCGCTATGTGGCTTCACGCACCGATTGGGCCGACGAGATGGCGGCAGGCAAGATGCTGGGTGTGCTGGTGGCGCAAGACAGTGAGGGTCGCCTGGGGTTTCTGGCCGCTTTCTCGGGCAACCTGGCCGGCAGTGTGCACCATGATTTTTTTGTGCCGCCAGTGTATGATCTGTTGGATCCACAAGGCGAGTTCAAGCAGGGAGAGGCCCTGATCACGGCGATCAATCACGAGGTAGAGCGCTTGGAGCGTTCTCCCCGATGGCAGGAATTGCGATGTGAAGAAAGCCGGCTGCGGGCGAAGATGTCCGCCGAAATCGCCGATTACAAGGTGCTGATGAACCAGCACAAGCATGAGCGCGATGCCCGCCGCCAGTCGGGGCACCTGACCGTGGAGGAACAGGAAGCGCTCTTGAACCAGAGCCGATATGAGAAAGCTGAGTTGAAGCGGATGCGTCGCCGTCATGAGGAGGCGTTGCTGATAATTACCGATGAAATGGGCGCTTTTTCTCGTCAGATTGACGCGTTGAAGGCACGCCGCAAGGCGATGAGCGAGGCGTTGCAGGAGCGCATTTTCAGGCTCTTTGTGGTCTCTAACGCACGTGGTGAGCTGTGTGACCTGGTCGAGGTGTTCAGGCCCTTGGGCACCTTGCCGCCAGCTGGGGCAGGGGAGTGTTGCGCTCCACGGCTGCTCAACTATGCATTCAATCACAACCTTCACCCCGTGTGTATGGCCGAGTTCTGGTGGGGAGCGTCGCCCGTGGGCGAGGTGCGGCATCATGGCCACTTCTATCCGGCGTGCCGCAGCAAGTGCAAGCCCATCCTTGACTTCATGCTGCAAGGCTTGGATGTGGAGGAGAACCAGTTGGGCAAGCCCATGATGGATGTTGACCTTGATGAGGTGTATGACGACCAGTGGCTCACGGTGCTCAATAAGCCATCGGGAATGCTCACCGTGCCAGGCAAGCTGCTGAAAGACAGCCTGCTCACCCGTTACCAGGAAGCCTATCCTGGTGTCACTGGCCCCATCGTGGTGCACCGCTTGGACCAGGAAACATCGGGGCTGGTGGTGTTTGCCAAGGACAAGGTGACCCACAAGGCCTTGCAACAGCAATTTGAAAACCACACGATCAAGAAATGCTATATAGCCCTGCTGGAGGGGGATGTGCCGCAGGACGAGGGTGTGATCACGCTGCCCCTGCGTCCCGATGTGGATGACCGTCCGCGCCAGCGGGTGGATCATGTGCACGGCAAGC
The DNA here is from genome assembly GCA_947165485.1 of uncultured Prevotellaceae bacterium. Lineage (GTDB taxonomy): Bacteria > Bacteroidota > Bacteroidia > Bacteroidales > Muribaculaceae > Sodaliphilus. Next base: position 6,461 of record CAMVAP010000046.1, on the reverse strand, counting down.
CTGCCGTGACCCGCTACCGTGTGCTGGAACGTGGTAACGGCCACACCCGCATCGCTCTAGAGCCGCTCACGGGGCGCACCCATCAGTTGCGGGTGCACTGCTCCCATGCGATGGGGCTGAATTGTCCCATCGTGGGTGACCGCCTCTATGGTACCGCAGCGAGTCGCCTCATGCTCCATGCCCAGTCCATCACCTTTACCCATCCTGCAACAGGTAACACAATGACACTTACCGCCGACCCCGGCTTTTGATTTCCAAGGAAAGAAAGTGCAATTATTTACATTTTTTTTGAAATTTGCTCGTTTTAGTCAAAAAGATTGAAACAATGCTAATTGTTTGCAAAATTAAATTAAATCATTTTGATGTTTTCGTTTGTAACTCTATATTTGCGGCATCAAAAGCCGGAAAAACTCCGCCATTGATGACCATTGTTAATAACTAAAAGGCCTATGCTCAAACGATTACGCTTAGGATTATCTATCTTGTTCACATTGATTGCCGTGATGCCGCTGGCAGCACAGGTGCGTCATGTCACTACGGTGAATCCCATGTCCAAGCAGTCCTATATGGAGGTTTACGAGTTTGACTATGTGGACATCCAGCCCCAGTTCCCTGGTGGCGAGCGTGGCCTGATCAATTTCATCAACAAGACCCGTGAGTATCCCTATCATGCCTACAAGAAACGCATCGAGGGCCGCGTGCTGTGTAGTTTCATCGTGGGCACCGACGGGCGTGTGAGCGATGTGCGCGTGATACGTGGTGCTGGCGACGAGAGCCTCAACCGCGAGGCCATCCGTGTCATCGGCAAGATGCCCAGGTGGAGCGTGGGCAAGGTGGCTGACCATGCCGTGCCCGTGCGTGTGGTGTTGCCCATCGCATTCAGGCTCTAGGCGTTACTGGCTTCTAGCTCAATTCTGTATTTGAAAAACTGCCCATTTTCGGCGGTTTTTTTCGTTTTATTGCCTTTTTTTGCTTCGTTTTCATATCTTTTTGCTGGAAAAGATTGCATAATTATAGAAATTATGTTTAATTCGCAGCGAAAATGAACTTGATGTCATTCCATGGCATGAACCATTGACTACTAACCAATAAATCATTAAGTTATTAACTAATACATCTGATTTCATTTATGAAAAGAATCTTACTTCTTGCTGCACTGATGCTGATGGCGGTGCAGGGCTTTGCTGGTCAAGTGAATCAGCAACAGGCTCAGGTCGCAGCCCAGCGGTTCTTACAAGACAAGGCATCATCGCGCATCGCCGCCATGCCTGCCAGTGGTGTTAAACTGCTGCACGCCGAGATGAGTTCGGCACGCTTGTCCCAACCTGTTTATTACATCTTCAACAGCACCAACGCATTTGTCGTTGTGGCTGGTGATGACCGTGCCCAGGAGATCCTGGCCTATGGCGAGGGCAACCTCGACATGAACAACCTGCCCGAGAACATGAAGTTCTGGCTGAACAACTATAAGAGTCAGATCGAGTATCTGCAAGACCATCCTGGACTGGTGGTTGAGCAACCCTCGCTCAAGGCCGCTCGCGGTGTGACGGTCGAGCCTATGCTCGTGGCCAAGTGGGACCAGGGTTATCCCTATTACAACCAGTGCCCCATGGACGGTGACCGCCGTGGCCAGACCGGCTGTGCCACCACGTCGCTGGCCCAGGTGTTCTACAAGTGGCAGTATCCCACCCAGCCCACGCCCGAGGTGCCCGGCTACACCACCCGCACCCGTGGGTTTGTGCTTCCCCCGCTGCCCTCCATCACGTTTGACTGGGCCAACATGCTGCCTACTTACAATTACAGCGCCACCGATGTCCAGCGCAATGCTGTGGCATGGCTCATGCGCTACATCGGTCAAGCCGAGCAGATGGACTACACCAACGAGGGCAGTGAGGCCTGGGAGGACGATATCCTCAGGGCTTGCCACTTGTTTGGCTATGTGGATGCCCGTGTCGAGTACAAGGCCACGCTCAACTTTGACACGCATGGCGAGAACATGATCATCAACGATGCCGACTGGAGTGTGATGCTCCAGGACGAACTCGCCGCTGGCCGCCCCGTGGTCTATTGCGCTTACAGTTACAGCAACGCCTACAACTCGTTCTATGGTCACGCCTTCAATGTGGACGGCTATGACGCTTCAACGGGCATGTACTCCATCAACTGGGGCTGGAGCGGCACCGGCAACGGCTACTTCGCCCTGCGCGCCTTCAACAACCATGGTTACAGCTACAGCCTGGGTGAGCTGATGGTGATGGGCATCGAGCCTCCCGCACCCATCGAGGCCTATGACCCCGTGATGCAGCCTGCCAGCGAGAACCACATCACCTTGACCTCGTTCCGTGCCGACTGGACCGACGAGACTCCCGTCGAGAACGTCGCCAGCTACACCCTGGAGGTGGCAGCCGACGACGGTAGCGAGCCTGGTGTGTATGAATTGGTATTCAGCGAGAGCTTCCCCAATGCCAGCTCCAACTCTTCCACCCCCATCAGGAAGATGACCAGCGTTGCTTCTAACGCTGGCTGGGAGTGCAGCAATGCCTACGAGGCCCGCGGCGGCGTCCGTCTGGGTGGCGGTGGCAGTGTGGGCACGCTCACGACCCCTGCACTCGACATGACCCAGAGCGGCGGCAAGATGACCGTCATGCTCACCATGAGGCCCTATCAGAGTGCCGATAGCGACATCCCCGTGACCGTCTCCTGCGGCGGCAGCGCCCAGAGCGCGGTAGTGACAGCCGAGCAGGTTTACACCTTTGTCCTGAACTGCGAGGCCAATGCCGAGCAGCAAGTGATCATCACTGGTGGCGATGGCTCCAACACCAAGCGTGTGGTCGTTACCCAGGTGGACATCTACAGCGCCACAAGCGATGCCAGGGCACTGTTCACCCTGCCTGCCGAGACTGGTGACGCCAATTCCCGCACCATCACCGATATCACCAGCAAGTTCTACACTGTGACGGGCTTGACCGAGGGTGCAACCTACAACTACAGGGTGAGGGCCTACTATGTGAACGGTACCCACAGCGCATGGAGCAACATCGAGACCGTAACCCTCACGGGCAGTGCCGTCGTGAAGGGTGACGTGGATGGCGATGGCAGCGTGGGCATCGCCGATGTCACCATCCTCATCGACTACCTGCTGGCCGGTGGCACCATCAACGAGGCTGCTGCCGACATGGATGACAGCGGCACCGTCACCATCAGCGACGTGACCGCCCTCATCGACCTGTTGCTCAGCGGCAATTAAGCATGAGAACAGAACTCAATTTCATTATTTAATATATTCACTTTTAATTTATCTAGCATGAAGAAGTTTTTATTACTCGCTGCACTCGGGGTTGCATCACTGCAACTCAACGCAGCAACTGTTGACCTGGCAACCGCTCAACAGAGCGCCCAGCGTTTCCTGGTGAGCCAGACCGCCAAGGGTCGATTGATGGCCTCGGCGCCCACCATCAAGTGGACCCACGAGGTGAAGACCTCAAGCAATGCCGCACAGGCTGCTTACTACATCGTGAACACCGACCGTGGTTACGTCATCGTCTCGGGTGACGACCGCGCCCGTGAGATCCTCGCCTATGGCGACGGCCAGCTCGACAACCTCAACGACCTGCCCGAGGCCATGCAGCTCTTCCTGAACATGTACCAGAAACAGATGGAATACCTCCAGACTCACCCCGGACAGATGGTCAGCAAGGCCGCTAACCGTGGCGGCATATCGGTAGAGCCGCTGTTGACCACCGAGTGGAGCCAAGGCAAGCCTTACAACTTGAAGACCCCCAAGGTGGGCTATGGCAGTGATCCTTACTGCAAGGTGGGCTGCTCGGCTGTAGCGCTGGCTCAGGTGATGAGATATTGGGAATATCCCAAGGTCTCACCCGCTCTTCCCGGCTACACGACCACGACCAACCATTATGTCTTGGATGCCCTGCCCGAATACACCTTTGACTGGGCCAACATGTTGGATTACTATAAAAGCAGCACCGACCAATATACTCAGGCGCAGCTCGATGCCGTCTCTTGGTTCATGCGCTATGTGGGCCAGGCCGAGACCATGGACTATACGACTGGCCAGAGTGGTGCAGAGCGCGAGCAGATCATGCAAGCCCTCGGTATCTTTGGCTACGTTGATGCCCACGTCATCGAGAAGTGGGATTTTGAAGATGGTACTGTCAACTACACCGAGGAGCAGTGGGGCGAGCTCATTCAGTCCGAGTTGGCCGCTGGCCGTCCCTTGATTTACTGCGCCTTTGACATGTCTTCCGATTCTACAGCTGTTGGTGGTCATGCCTTCAATGTCGATGGTTATGATGCTGCCAACGACATGTACCACGTGAACTTCGGTATGAGTCGCGAGAAGAACGCTTACTATGCACTCAACGCCTTCACCCTCGACAATGGCATGACGGTCTATGACTTCTATCCCATCCTGTTTGCCGACGTGCAGGATCCCACCCTCTCGACCGATCCTCGTATCATGGTTGACACCCAGGCACTGGCCATGGAGTGCTACGCTGGCGAGACTGCTACCGATACCATCACCGTCAAGGGGCAATACCTGACCCAGGGCATCAACGTGGCCCTCAACGACGAGAACGGCGTGTTCTCGATCAATGTCACCTCGATCGCTCTTGACCAGGCTGGTAATGCTGCCATCGTTGTGACCTATGCTCCCCAGGCCGCTGGCACCCACAATGCCACCATCACCCTGAGCAGCGAGGGCGCTACCGACAGGGTCGTTACCCTCACGGGTACCGCGACCGTCGCTCCCCTGGTGGTCTATGACCCCGTGATGCTCCCCGCCGACGAGAGCAAGATCACCGCTACCTCGTTCCGTGCCGACTGGACCGACCAGACCGCAGCCCAGAATGTACTCAGCTACACCCTTGAGGTGAATGAAAAACCGGTTTACAATTATCTTGCCGCTGCCGACTGGAGCAATACCATCGAGGTGTTTGCCAACCAAGCCGATAGCTGGGCAACTTCAGGACTGATTCCTGACGGCTGGACATTCAGTGGCAGCAATCTGTGGGCCGAGGATCATTTCATCTCGATGCAGAGCGCAACCTTGAGCACACCGGAGTTCACCGGTTGTGACAAGGTGACGGTGGTATTCAACGCCAAGTCCTTATATGGTTCGACGAGCGTTACCGTGGCCACCAGCCAGGCATCGCAGACCATCGCATTGCCCGGTAGCTTCACCCAGTCGGTGGTTGTGCTTGACTGTGCACAAGCCGATCAGGTGACCTTCACCGCAGGAAGCAGCTACATCGGCATGTTGGACGTTACTGTCTATGCCGGCGAGGTGAGCGCTCCCCAGCTGCGCGCTACCGAGCAGGGCGACGCTTCCAGCCGCACGATCACCGGTATCACCGACAAGTTCTACACCGTGAGCGGCTTGAATGCCGAGGGTACCTACGACTACAGGGTAAAGGCTCTCTACACCGATGGTACCGAGAGCGCCTGGAGCAATCAGCAGACGGTAACCCTCGTGGGCAGTGCAGTGCTCAAGGGTGACGTGGATGGCGATGGCAGTGTGGGCATTGCCGATGTCACCATCCTCATCGACTACCTGCTGGCCGGTGGCACCATCAACGAGGCTGCCGCCGACATGGACGACAGCGGCACCGTCACCATCAGCGACGTGACCGCCCTCATCGACCAGTTGCTCAGCGGCAATTAATCCCCCGCCCCCAACCAGTCAACAAGCCAAGCCCTGTGTTTGCACCGTCAAGCACAGGGCTTGTTTAGTCACCATTTTTCTTAAAAAAAGGAAAACAATCAACACAATTTTATGGGTGTCCGGGGGGGCTGTGTCATAATTGATAAGTTGCAATTCTAACCGCCCTGCGGGCGGGAAATTATTCAAATTATAATTAAATTGATATAAATATAAAATAATAATTAATTTTAAATCATTACTGACCGGTAAAAAATCAGCAAGGTTGCATAAGCACTTCGGGATCAAAGCTATTATGATGTTTTTGTTTGAAGGGGCTTGCTTTGTCAGGCGAGCAGGTCGAAGGCCTGCGCAAGGCCGCTGGCCTTGAATTGAGGCAACCCCAGGGCGCACTGGCCGAAGGTCAGTGAGGCCTGGGGAGAGACGCTCATGTCGATATGGGCCCTGAAGGGGGCCACTCACTACGACAAGCGCACCATAGTCAAATTGCCTGATTCTGACGTTATTGGCCCTCTTCGAGGCCCGCTCCTATTATGGTCTGCTTTCCCTAGGCCACACTGACCTTCGGCCAGTGCGCCCTAGGGTTAAGAATAGTCAAGGCCGCTGGCCTTGCTGTGGCCTTCGACCACCCCGCCACACCTTTTATCGGGTGAGCGGGAGTGAGGGAGTTAGGAGTTAGCGACTAACAACTAACCTATTCAACGAATCGTATGCCGAAAATCAGTGGGGGCAAACATGAGGTCGAAAGACCTCGTCAAGGCCAGCGGCCTTGAATTTAGCC
>CAMVAP010000045.1 GCA_947165485.1 uncultured Prevotellaceae bacterium | reverse complement strand
CACCGTACATCAGGATTTGGGGTGCCAAGTCATCACCGGCAACCACGACATAGGATTGTGCTGCATTGAAAATGTAGTAGTCCACTGCGGTAGGCTTGGCAACCGATAATTCGGCCTTTTCGAGTTTGAGGCCGCTCGCAGCAGCGGCTTTCAGGCGTCCAGCCTTCACTTGTTTTGTAAGAAACGCGCTGGCAGCGGCCTGTGCCTGAGAGGTGGACACGTCGGCAGCCAACATTGGTAGGGAAGTCAGAACAACTCCCAAAAGAAATAGAATCCTTTTCATAAGCAAAATAAATTTAAAATAACAAGGTTGTTAATGCTTTTGGTTGTGATTGTGCCTGCAAATATACTATAATTAATAGCAATAATCCAAATTTTTCTTAGAATTTATCATATAAATATCCTGTTTGCTTCACTCCTTTAAGCAAATGTTCCTGCCTATTCGCTTAAGAAAAAAGCCATTACGCTGAACCAAACCGCCACATTATCAATATAACAATAACACCCGAAGACGCCTTTGTGGGACACGGGTGGGACACGGGGACTGGGACACGGGGACGGTTCTTTTGTCCCATTTTGACTCAAAATGGGACAAAAGAACCGTCCCCGTGTCCCATTATTCGCTGTAATTGTGGTCGATGACGATGGTGAGATGGTCGTGTGGGATGAGGGGTTGCAGCTCGGCAGTGAGTTCCTGGATGAAGGCGGTGTCGTCGTTGATGGTGAGGTCGGGGACGATATCGACCGATACGCGACGCTCGTCCTCAAAGTAGTAGAAGCCGTGGACCTGCTCGATGTGCTCGTGGGCGGCAAGGGTTTGCATAACGGTGTGCTGCAACTGAGCACGGCGGTTCTCGCCCGTGGCGACGGCATAGATGCCCACTGTCATGATGATGCCGTGGCGGGCAAATAACTCCTCGCTGATGCGGCGCGTGAGGCCGTGTATCTGGTGGGCATCCATGGTGTCGAGGACATTGATGTGCAAGGAGCCGATCATCACATCGGGGCCGTAGTTGTGGATGATGATGTCAAACACACCTCGAACGCCGTCAAAGGCTCCCACCTCGCGTTTGATTTGAGACAACAATTCGGGCGAAATCTTGGCACCGAGCAACTCGTTGACGGGCGAGGCGAGCATTTCGATACCAGCCTTGATGATGACCAGCGAGATGAGTGCTCCCAGGATGCCGTCGAGCGAGACGTGCCACAGGAGCATCACGCCTGCCGAGACGAGTGTAGCCAGAGTGATGATGGCATCGAACAACGCATCGCTGCCCGAGGCGATGAGGGCGTCGCTATTGAGCTTCTCGCCCTGGCTCTTGACATATCTCCCCAGCACGAGCTTAACGACGATTGCCACGATGATGACAATCAATGTCGTAGTCGTGTAGGTGGGCTCGGTGGGGTTAAATATCTTTTTCACCGACTCGATGAGTGAGGTGACGCCTGCCGTGAGCACGATAATTGCGATGATGATGGCACTGAAGTACTCGATGCGCCCGAAGCCGAAGGGGTGCTTGCGGTCGGCAGGACGTTGTGAGAGTTTGGTGCCCACGATGGTGATGACGCTTGACAACGCGTCACTCAGGTTGTTCACCGCATCCATAATAATCGCCACCGAACTGGCTAACAGGCCGACAACAGCCTTGAAGGCTGCTAATAACACGTTGGCAATGATGCCTATCCAACTGGTCCTGATAATCTGTGAAGAACGGTCCATATTTTTAGTTTATAGTTTCTGGTTTGTGTCGTGATGGTTTTCAGGAGATACTACTCGTGTGGTTGCCACAGGTGAAGACCGGCGACATTGGCGAGTTGACGGGTGAGTTGCAGTAGGCTGGGGGAGGGGTCGTAGAGGGTGAGGTGGGTGTCGCCGCCACTGGCAGTCAACAGGGCATGGGACACGGGGACGGTTCTTTTGTCCCATTTTGAGCCAAAATGGGACAAAAGAACCGTCCCCGTGTCCCACTCGCTATCGTCAACCAGAGCGCACAGGTGGCCGTGTTGCAGGGCCTCATCGAGCCATGCGATCAGGGTGGCAGGCTCTGGGTTCTTGACCCAGATGCCGTCCCCGCGATTCACGGTTAGGGCGTGGTAACAGTTCAGTCCCAGCAGCACGTCGGCAAACTGGCGGCGCAATCGCTCGTGCCGCTCGCCCGTGAGGAAATATTGCTCCACGGCAAAGAACTGGCTGCGGCTCTCTTGGGGCACCTGCATGGGCAGGAAGTCGATTACCCAATAGGGCTTTTCCAACAATCGCTCGGTGATCTCGTCAAAATCGTGTTTCATAATTTCAAGCCAAAGGTAGTGTAAAAAACGGTAAAAGCCCGCCCTAAATTCAAATATCAGAAAAAAAAGGGCGCTCATCATTGGTTTATGGCCGATTTTCATTAATTTTGCAGATTGTAACTAATCATTAGAATTACCGTGAGCAATAATAATGACAACAATACTGGCGGATTTACCCGCCTGCGTGACCGCCACCCCATCCTGGTGAATTCAGGGTTGATGGTGTTGGCGCTGGTCGTGTTGGGCTATATCGCCCTGCTGTTTATCGATGTATTCACCTCCCATGGCCAGCAGGTGCAGGTGCCCGATGTGCGCAATATGCCCTTTGAGAAGGCTGTTCAGATTCTGGAGGATGCCGGGTTGCGGTGGGAAGTGAGCGACTCGACGACATTCTATGAGAACTACAAGCCAGGAGCGGTCATTGACCAGGATCCCAAGGCCAAATCCTATATCAAGAAGATACGTATCATCTACTTGAGCGTGAATGCGATGCACGCTCCCATCATCCCGTTGCCCAAGCTGGTTGACCTGCCTGGCCGCCAGGGTGTTGCCACACTCAAGGCGATGGGGTTCAAGCATGTGGATCTTGACAGTGTGCCTAGCGAGATGGGAGGCTTGATCCTGCAAGTGACCGTTGACGGGCACAATGTGGCTCCTGGCAAGCCAGTGAGCGTTAACAGCAAGATCAAGATTATCGTGGGCGACGGCTCTATCGTTGACCTCAATCCCGAGCAACTCATTGATCCCGAACTGATGGACTCTATCGATGAACTCAACTATGAGGAGGACCAGAAGCGGTATGAAGAGGAATTGAAGGCGGCCCAGGCGCGTGCCGAGCAGGAGCGTCAGACTCAAGCCAATGAGGAAAGGAAAGACCAGAATAAGGACAAGAAGGATCAGAGTAAGGATAAGAAAGACCAGAGTGGTAAGGACAAGAAAAAAGACTCGGACAAAGGCAAGAAGAACTGATCGTTGATGCAGATTGGCTCAGGCAGTGAGGAGTATAAAGCGAACATAACTACTTAAAAATACTTAAACGATGGCAACCAAATTTTATACTAAATGTGAGAATGCCAATCTGGCAAAGATACTTGAAGAGAAGGGTTATAAGTTCTTTACCAAGGGCTCTTATAATCTGAATATCATCGGCATCAGGTCTGACCAGAATAAGAAAGTGACCGACCTGTTTGATGACGCTCTTGTGGTGGTTTATAAGACCGACTCCGGGATTTGGCAAAAGAAGATCTACCGTATCACGACCGAGCCAGGCCGTTATTATATGACTCAAAATCTGCTCAATTCCAAGGGGACTAGCATTCTTGCTCCCGGGCAATATCGGGGTTGCTGGGCAATCGGGCTGCACCGTGGCAAGTACAAGGCACTGGTTCAAAAGAAGCCAATCTTTGTTTATCGGGATAACAACAAGGACATGGTGTATGATTTAAAGCCCGAGAAACTTGATTTTGGCGTTTTTGGCATCAATATTCACCGGTCCAACGAGTTTGAGCCGACAGCCTTTGTGAACAATTACTCAGCTGGCTGCCAGGTGTTTGCCAACCCTAACGATTTCAAGTCTTTTATGCGACTGTGTGAATTGCAACGGGAGCGTTTCAAGTCCAACAGTTTCACCTATACCCTTCTTGACGAGAAGGATCTGATTTATAAACTCAAATAAGGGGCTCCAGGAAAAAACCAAGAACACAAAGAAGAACTGACGCACCATGGCGCTGGACGATGAGCTGCTTGATGCCGAGCTGGAGGCACCTTGCGGCAAGGACGAGATACAATATGACTACAGTGAGCCCGACTTCACCGAGGACGGGCGAGACTACTGGGAGCACTACCACTATGTGGTGGAGCCTGGCCAGGTATTGCTGCGCATCGACAAGTATCTGGTAGAACGCATCAAGGGTACCAGCCGCAACCGTGTGCAGAACGCAGCCGAGGCTGGGTGCATCCGCGTTGGTGGCCGCCCCGTCAAGAGCAACTACCGTGTGCATCCCGGCGACGAAATCAGCGTGGTGATGGACCGCCCCCGCTATGAGTGCGAGATCGTTGCTCAGGACATCCCGTTGAACATCGTCTATGAGGACGCGAGCCTGATGGTCGTCAACAAGCCCGCTGGCATGGTGGTGCACCCGGGGCACGGCAACTTTGACGGCACGCTGGTCAACGCGCTGGCCTGGCATTTCAAGGACAACCCCGACTATGACGTGACCGACCCCCGCCTGGGCCTCGTGCACCGCATCGACAAGGACACCAGCGGCCTGCTCGTCATTGCCAAGACGCCCAATGCCAAGACCTCGTTGGGTGCCCAGTTCTTCAAGAAGACCACCAAGCGGCAGTACATCGCCGTCGTGTGGGGCGAGATGAAACAGGAGGACGGCACCGTGACAGGCAACATCGGGCGCGACCCGCGCGACCGCGTGTTGATGAAGGTGTTCCCCGACGGAGACCAGGGTAAGCACGCCGTCACCCACTGGCACACCATCGAGAACCTGGCCCACGTGGCCGTCGTGCGCTGCCAGCTGGAGACGGGCCGCACCCACCAGATACGCGTCCACATGAAGCACATCGGGCACCCCTTGTTCAACGATGCCCGCTATGGCGGTGACCAGATTCTGCGTGGCAACCGCTCGTCGAGCTACGCCCAGTTCATCCACAACTGCTTCGAGCTGTGTCCCCGCCAGGCCCTGCACGCCAAGACCCTAGGCTTCGTCCACCCCGAAACAGGCCAGCAGATGGACTTCGACAGCGACCTTCCCGCCGACATGGCCGCCCTCATCACCAAGTGGGAAGACTACGCCCGCAACCTCGCCGGGAAATAGTCAAATATTTCGGGGTCAGCCGATATCCAATAAGTAATTATCATGAGCAGGATGGCTCTACAGCAGCCTGATAGAGGCTTTCAAGATAAGTATGTGCTCAAGGGCGAGAGGTTCGTGTGGCCCGTGTTTCGCTCAATGTTGGTTTTCATGGGACTGCTTCCGGTTTGGGTCACGTTTGCGATGTTGATTTTGGATGGGGAGTTTGATGCCTCTGGGTTGATGATCTCATTTGTGTTAGGATGGCCATTGGCTATCGTGAACACGTTGCTGCTGTGCATGCTTTATTTCCTGAAGATTGACCGTAAGCCATTGGCATCGGCTAAATGCTGTTTCCAGGAGTGCGTACTGTTCCTGTTCACCATGATTCTTGTTGCTTGGGTGCAGAATTATGCTGCCAGCATCCTCTGGCATCTACCCGTCGAAGTGCTGTTCTGGTATTCCGAAGAAGCAACAGTGCTATTCACAGTTCTTATCGTTCTCTCGTTCTATCTGTCCAAAAAATGGATATCGTCTAGCAGCTGAACCGCTATTGCTGGAGGGGGCCGAAGATGAGTGGGACACAGGGACGGTTCTTTTGTCCCATTTTGGGCTCAAAATGGGACAAAAGAACCGTCCCTGTGTCCCACCCGCAACCCTATCATGAAAATATGTGAAAAGATTCTCGTTTTTTCAAGAAAATTACTAACTTTGCCATTTAAAGATATGACCAACAAAACCTGAGGGGCGCTGTGCGTCTCCACTTAATCAATTAAATCACTATGATAGAGAACGAGAATATACCCATTCCAATTGAGTATCAGGACATTTGTCCGATTCCTGACAAGGATTTCCAGACGGCGATGACCATTCTGGTGCAGGAGCCTGGCTTCCAGAAGATTGTGGCTATGGCGTTGCCCAACTACAAGTACTCGGAACTCAAGCATGTGCTGCTGGGCATCAACAGTAAGCATGAGTTCCAGGTAAAGGTGATGAAACCCTTTATCGAGGGACTAATGGCCAAGACTGGCACGACGCTGACCACCAGCGGTAACGAGAACCTGGACAAGGAGGTGCCTTACACCTTTGTTACCAATCACCGTGACATCGTGCTCGACTCGGCCCAACTGAGCTACCTGCTCATCAAGGGAGGGCGTGACGCGTGTGAGATCGCCATTGGCAACAACCTGCTCATCTATGACTGGATCACCAAGCTGGTGCGCATGAACAAGAGCTTTATCGTGAAGCGCAACCTGGGCCGCATCCAGACGCTCACCGCAGCCGTGCAGCTGTCGGGCTACATGCACTTTGCCGTGCAGCAGAAGCAGGCCTCGCTGTGGATCGCACAGCGTGAGGGCCGTTGCAAGGACAGCAACGACCGCACCCAGGAGAGCTTGATCAAGATGCTCGCCTATGGCAACCGCGACAAGTCCTTCATCGAGAGCCTCAAGGAGTTGAACATCGCTCCCATCTCGATCAGCTATGAGTATGACCCCAACGACTACCTCAAGGCCAAGGAATTCCTGTGCAAGAGCAAGAACCCCAACTGGCGTAAGGCCCCCGAGGACGACCTCATCAGCATGAAGACGGGCATCATCGGTCACAAGGGTGAGGTACACTATGCTTTCACGCCGTGTATCAACGAGGAACTCGACAACATCCCCGAGGGTCTCGACAAGTTCCTGGAGGTGGATCGCGTGTGCGCCATTATCGATCACGCCATCCATCAGAACTACAAGATCTACAAGACCAACTACATTGCCCACGACATCCTGTTTGACGACAAGCACTTTGCCGACCAGTACACCCAGGAGGAGCGAGAGGCGTTTGAGCACTACCTCTCCAGTCAGATTGACAAGACCGAGGGTATGAAGCTGAGCGAGGCTGACCGCTTCTACATGTACAACAAGATGTTGCAGATGTACAGCAACCCGCTGAGTAACTATCTGGAAGCCACTAAGTAAGTTGGTTTGTAGGCTTTAGGCTTTAGTAATACTGAAAGCTGAAAACTGATGAAGATACACTGGCTGGGGCTTATCGTCGTGGCGGTGCTGTGCATCGCCATGGACGTTTACATCTGCAGGCGGCTGCATCGCAGCGGCTATCGCTGTCTGGCATGGCTTAATGGCGTGCTGGCTGTGCTCACCGCAGGTCTAGCCACCGCTGTCGCCGTCATGCCCCTGGGCGATGCTGCGACCTCTAACAGCGCCTTTGTCGCGGATCAATACATGCTCTACACCTTTTTCACCATCCTTGCGCCCAAAGCGTTGGGGATGGCGGTCTATGGCATTGGGCGATTGATCAGGCAGCGGTGGATGACGTTGTGTGCCTGGGTCGTGGCGGCACTTGTGTTTGCCGTGATGTGGTGGGGCGCTATCGTCACGCCAGGCAAAATCGAGGTGCGTGAGGTGGAAATGCGGTTTGATCGCTTGCCCGAGGCCTTCGACGGCTATCGCATCGTGCAATGGAGCGATGCCCACTTGGGCACCTATAATGGGCGCACGGCCATTGTCGAGCGACAGATCCAGGCCATCAACGACCTGCATCCCGACATGATCTGCTTCACGGGCGACCTCGTGAGCCGCATCACCGCCGAGGCCGAGCCTTACCGCGAAATTCTCTCCCGCCTACATGCCCCCGATGGTGTTTACTCAGTGCTCGGCAACCATGACTATGACGACTATGTGCACTGGGACAGCGAGCAGGCAAAACAGGCTGATAGCAAAGCCCTGTGTGACCTGCAGGCTGCTGCCGGATGGAAACTGCTCAACAACGACCATGTCATCATCAAACGCGGCGACGACCAGATTGTGCTCATCGGTACCGAGAACTATGGCGACCACATCGGCGACAAGCGTGGCAACATCACCAGTGCCTACAGCGGTTCCCGTGACGACAATTTCAAGATCCAGCTACAGCACAACCCATACGCTTGGCGGGCTAATACCCTGCCCAACAGCAACGTCGATTTGATGTTGGCCGGTCACACCCACGCCTGGCAACTCATGCTACGCTTGGGCAACTGGCGCTGGTCGCCCGCCTGCCTGCGTTATCCCGAGTGGGGCGGAGCCTATCGTGAGGGAAACCAGCAGCTCTATGTCAACATCGGCACGGGCATGGTGGGTCCCCCCATGCGCATTGGCGCCACACCCGAGATCACCGTTATCACCCTTCGTAAGGGGCTTTAGGTTTCAGGTTTCGGGTTTTAGGCTTTAGGCTATAGGTTTTAGGCTTTAGGCTATAGAGATTAGTGATAACAGTTATCAGAAACTAACAACTAAGAACTAACAACTAACAACTAACAACTAGCAACTAGCAACTAACTAACAACTAACAACTCATAATGGCTACTCAACTATCGACGCTCATTTCTCAGGAACTCAATATTCCCATCAACCAGGTGGCGGGCACTGTCAATCTGCTTGACGACGGTGCGACCATCCCATTCATCAGCCGTTACCGCAAGGAGGTCACAGGTAATCTCGACGACTTCTCTATCCAGTCGATCGACCAGCGCCTGCGCTATTATCGCGAGCTGGAGAAGCGTCGTGCCACCATCCTCAAGACCATCGAGGCGCAGGACAAGCTCACGCCCGAACTGGCTGACCGCATCAACAACTGCTGGGATGCCAACACACTGGAGGACATATACCTGCCCTACAAACCCAAGCGCAAGACCCGTGCCGAGGCCGCCCGCCAGCTGGGGCTGGAACCACTGGCCAAGATCATCATGGCGCAGCGCGGGGGCAATATCGAGGAGCGTGCCCGCCAGTTTGTCGATGGCGATAAGGTGCCCGATGCCGATGCGGCTATCACTGGCGCACAGGATATCATTGCCGAGTGGGTGAGCGAGAACGAGGCGGTGCGCAATGCCGTCAGGCGTGGCTTCAAGTATGACGCCCGCCTGGTTTCCCACTTTGTCAAGGGCAAGGAGATTGAGGGCCGCAACTACGAGAACTACTACGAGTTCTCGGCACCGTTGAAGCGCATTTCCTCCCACCAGTTGCTGGCCATACGCCGTGGCGAGAAAGAGGGCTTCCTCAAGGTGGGCATCGAGATCAACGACGACCGCACGCTCGACAACATCGCCCGCCTCGTCGTCAAGGGCAACAGCGAGGCATCGCAGCTGGTCGATGAGGCCGCCGAGGACAGCTTCAAGCGCTTGATCAAGCCGTCGATCGAGACAGAGTTTGCCGCCGCTGCCAAGGAGAAAGCCGATGACGAGGCCATCGATACCTTTGCCCAAAACGTTCGGCAACTGTTGTTTGCACCACCCCTGGGCCGCAAGCGCGTGCTGGCCGTTGACCCGGGATTCCGCACGGGCTGCAAGGTGGTGTGCCTCGACGAGCAGGGCAACCTGCTGTACAACGACGTGATCTATCCCACCGCCCCTCACAACGATATTGAGGGTGCGACCAAGAAGATACACACACTCACCGAGTCCTACAAGATTGATGCCATTGCCCTGGGCAACGGCACGGCGAGCCGCGAGACCGAGCGTTTCCTCAAGCGGATACGTTACCGCCGCCCCATCGATGTGTTTGTCGTGAGCGAGAACGGTGCTTCGATCTACAGTGCCAGCAAGATTGCCCGTGACGAGTTCCCCGACAAGGATGTGACCGTGCGCGGGGCCGTCTCCATCGGTCGCCGTCTGCTCGATCCGCTGGCCGAGTTGGTCAAGATTGATCCCAAGTCCATCGGGGTGGGGCAGTACCAGCACGACGTGGACCAGACGCGTCTCAAGGAAGCGCTCGACTTCACTGTGCAGAGCTGCGTGAACAGCGTGGGCGTGAACGTCAATACCGCCTCTAAGGAACTACTCACCTATATCGCAGGCCTGGGTCCAACCTTGGCTCAAAACATCATCGATTACCGTGCCGCCAACGGCCACTTCACCTCGCGCCAACAACTATTGAAAGTGTCCAAACTGGGACCCAAGACCTATGAACAGGCGGCTGGCTTCCTGCGAGTGCCCGAGAGCGACAACCCGCTGGATAACAGTGCCGTTCACCCCGAGCGTTATGCCCTGGTGCAGCGCATGGCTAAGGACTGCGGTTGCAGCATCGTTGACCTGATTAAGGACAAGTCGCAGCGCGACAAGATTGACCTCAAGCGTTATCTGTCTCAGGACGTGGGTGAGCCTACCCTGCGCGACATCATGAGCGAGCTCGAGAAGCCGGGCCGTGATCCGCGCTCCACGGTACAGGTGATGGAATTTGACGACAACATCAACGACATCAAGGACCTGCGTGAGGGTATGGAACTAAACGGTCTCGTCACCAACGTGACCCAGTTTGGTGCCTTTGTTGACCTGGGCATCCACAAGGATGGCCTCGTGCACGTCTCTCAGATGCCCAAACGTGGCCTGCCACCAGCCAAGCAAGTCCACGTCAACCAGCACGTGCGCGTCGTTGTCACCAGCATCGACATGGACCGTGGCCGCATTGCCCTCTCGATGAAGGGCATCGACCAACCCAAGTGATAATTCAACATGAGTCCGATAAGAATAAAGTGCTGATTCTCACATCCTCTCATGAAAATAGGGGGGATTGATAACGTACTGATTGACAATCAACAATCCAGTTGAACTTAAGTTAAATTATTGATAAATCATTAAAATACAATAGAATAATAATGGAGAAGAAGAAACGTGAGAAAGAGGCCGTGAGCATGGGCATCAAGGTGTGCCGTGTGATTGGTATTGTGTTGATGTTGGCTGCTGTCGGTTACCTGGTGTGGCGTGGCGACTATGATGGCAAGGGTATCGTGGGATATGTGGACGACTGCTTTATTTTTATGGCGGCCTACATGTTTACGCGGGGCAGTTTTTGCCGTCCCGAGCGCCGCTACATCCGCCGCCAGCTCTATATGCTCTCCTCGCTGTTTGCCCTGCTAGCCCTGTGCTGGATCATCCTGCTCGCATTTATCTGAGAAGCACCCACATCCCTTTTTCTCAAACGGCTGATTTCGCGAATTAAGCATCCGCCAATTTAGGCTAAAGAGAAAACAATAAGCACAATAAATACAATATAACCGATTGATGGCTAATAGATTGTATTTATTGTGCTTATTGCTTTCCTTCTATTATTACGTCCCTTGTTCTTAACGCTGATTGCGAGGATGCCAACTAGCAACTCTTATATAGTAGTCTATTGCTCGACATCGGTGGCTGTGGCGTTGATGTCATAGACGTAGGTCCTGAGAGTGACGTTTTCCTTGACCTCGTTGCCTAGCTTGACAGCGCGCACAATGTGGAACAGGCAGGTGAAGTGGTCGGCATATCCCAGGTACATCTGCTTGTAGGCCTCAAACTCCTTGTCACACGCAGCCAGCACCACCTCGTCTTTGCCGGTGGCATCGGGTGTGGGATACACGTTGTGGATGGCGTTCCTCATGCGTGTTACAGGGTTCTCATAGCGGTCGGTCTTGTCGGATGAGCCGTTGATGAGGAATTGCTCCTCGACACTCACGTAGTAGTCCACTACCACCGACTTGGGGTCGTCATCGTTGCCACACGATGTCATGGTGAACAGTGTGCCAACGAGCACGAGTGTGATGGCAAATAGATGCCAGGGCTTGAAAAATCGTTTCATGTGATGATAAGTCATTTAAATATACAAACAACCACAATTGGCGATGCCGTTTATTGGGGCATCGCGCATGGTGGTCGTTGTGGGCGGCAGGTTACTTGCCGTGGTGATGCTACTTGATGTTTTTGTCAGTGGTTTCGGGAACGTCCTTGATGCCAATCTCACCGTTGATGCTCTTCAACTTGCCTTCAATAACAGTCCCTCGCTTGTTGATGGCCTCGTTGCTAGCGGCGGGAGCGCGGTTGATCTGCTCCTGTGCCATGAGGTTGTAGTCGATGATGGCGGTGACGTCGGCAATCGACACGATGCCGTCGTTGTTAAAGTCAAGGTTGACACCCCTCAAGGTGGTGGCCTGGTTGCCACTCAGCAGGGTGTTGATGCAGTCATTGACGTTGGGAGCCTCGTTGGCACTGGCCGCAAAACCCATAGCAGCGACACAAAACAGTAGCGTAAAGAAATTCTTCATAATCTTATCCTTTCTTTTTTCTTATTATGTTGGTTTGATTGACGCAAAGATACGTCAACCGATTGATACTTGCAAGAATTTTAACGACATTTACAATATAAAAGTTGCAAGCAATTGGCCAGCGATACTAAAAATGACGTGGACAAGGCGAATTAGTTGTCTTGTTTTTGGTCAAATTATGGTGATTTTTCACGGGAAATGTTTAATTTTGCAGGTTAAACCAACTGTATAGATAGCAAGGATATGGCAGATACAATCCATAAATCGTTGACCGACTATGGTCTGGTGCGCGTGGCAGCCCTTGTGCCACAGGTTAATGTGGCCGACATTGACGGCAATGTGGCCCACATGATAGAGAGCATAAATAAGGCCATCGGTGCGGGTGCTCACATTGTGGTGTTGCCCGAACTGTGTGTGACCGGGTACACATGTGCCGACCTGTTTGGTAACGAGTTGTTGCTGGATGCCGCCGAGCAGGCGCTGGTCGGGTTATGTGACCATTACAAGGCGGCCCCCGTGATGATTGTTGTGGGTGCCCCGCTGCGCTGTAGCGGGCACTTGTTTAATTGTGCGGTGGTTATCAACCACGGCGACATGTGGGTGGTGCCCAAGACCTATATCCCCAATTACAAGGAGTTCTACGAGAAACGGTGGTTCACCACCAGCAACATCACCGCTATTGCCGGCAAGAGCTGCATTGTGGTGGGCGATGAGGAAGTGCCCTTTGGCACCCATCAGATCTTTGAGGCCGGTCGTGCCCGTGTAGCGGTAGAGGTGTGTGAGGACCTGTGGGTTCCTGCTCCACCCAGCAGCATTGCCGCCATCAACGGTGCCAACGTGATTGTCAACCTGTCGGCCAGCAATGAGCTGATAGGTAAGCACACCTACCTGATGGATCTGATCAAGCACCAGAGTGCCCATTGCATTGCGGCCTATGTGTATGCCTCGTGTGGCTATGGCGAATCGACGACCGACCTAGTCTTTGGCGGGAATGCCGTTATTGCCGAGAACGGCAAGATGCTGGCCGAGGGTGAACGTTTCAGTACCCAGTCCCAGATGTCCATTGCCGACATCGACATTGCGGCCCTGGAGAATGAGCGTCGCGTCAATGGCAGTTTTGCCGACAGCATGGTGCAGTTTGGAACCCCATTTGACCACGTCCCGATGGTCGTTGCTGGTCCGCTGGACTATGAGAGCATGGAATTGTTGCGCCCCGTGCGCCGCTTGCCCTTTGTCCCCAGCGAGGACGACCGGCTGAACAGCCGTTGTGAAGAGATCATTGCCATCCAGACCAGTGGCTTGATGCGCCGGTTGGATTTCACGGGCATCAAGACGCTCGTGGTGGGTGTATCAGGTGGGCTGGATTCCACGCTGGCGCTACTGGTGGCCGTGCGCGCGTTTGACCGCATGGGTCGTGACCGTCACGACATCCATGCGATCACGATGCCCGGGTTTGGCACGACCGACCGCACTTACACCAACGCCTGCGAGATGGTACGCTCGCTGGGCGTCACCCTGCACGAGATCAGTATTGCCGCTGCCGTGACCCAGCATTTCAAGGACATCGGCCACGATGCCAGCAATCATGACGTGACCTACGAGAACAGCCAGGCACGCGAGCGCACCCAGATACTGATGGACTTCTCCAACAAGGTTAACGGTCTGGTGTTGGGTACGGGCGACTTGTCGGAGCTGGCTCTGGGGTGGGCGACCTATAATGGCGACCACATGTCGATGTATAACGTCAACGTGAGCATCCCCAAGACGCTGGTGCGCCACTTGGTGCGCTGGTTCGCCACATCGCTTGATGACGGTACCGCTGGTGGCGCAGCCATCCGCAACACCCTGCTCGATGTGCTGGACACCCCCATCAGTCCCGAGTTGACCCCCGCAGCCCAGGACGGTACAATCTTGCAGGTGACCGAGGATATCGTGGGCCCCTATGAGTTGCATGACTTCTTCCTGTTCCACATGTTGCGATACGGGTTCCCGCCCGCCAAGCTCTACCTGCTGGCCCGCAAGGCCTTTAAGGGCGAGTATGACAACGCGACCATCAAGAAATGGCTGCGCACTTTCTGTAAGCGCTTCTTCAGCCAGCAGTTCAAGCGTTCATGCCTCCCCGATGGCCCCAAGGTGGGAAGCGTCTCCGTCTCGCCCCGAGGAGACTGGCGCATGCCCAGCGACGCCTCGTCGCGGCTATGGATTGCCCAGTGTGACTCCCTTCCCGAGTGAAATAACAACTTTTAAGAAACGCGGCATCGACAGTGGCATTGGATTTGCAGTACAACAAGCGCTAAACCAGATTGCATGAACGTGTCAAGAGGAACATATAATGTGGTGCGCAGTGTGGTGGTGACCTCACTGGTGCTTGTCGTTGCCCTGACCGCGATGCTCTACCTGCTGTGGTTCCTGCCTCCCGTGCAGGAACGCTTGTGCAAGGAGGGCGAGAAAGCGTTGAGCGAGTACCTCAATACCACGGTGGGGATCGGATCGGTTTCCATCTCGCCGTTTAACCAGCTGGAGCTCAATGATGTCCTGGTCAATGACCAGCAGGGGGATTCCCTGCTCACCATCGGCAAACTGGGAGCCGGCATCAGCCTCAAGGATCTGATTGTCAATCGCCAGATAGTCATCACCTATGGTGAGATCATTGGCTTGGATGGGCACGTGACACGTCCCGACAAGGACAGCCCCACCAACATGCAGTTTATCATCGATGCCTTCAAGCCCAAAGATGATAGTGCGCCCAAGCCCTTTGACGTGGAGGTCAGGACAGTGGTGGTGCGCAAGTCGTCGCTCACCTATGACGTGCTGGATCAGCCCGCCAAGCCAGGCCGCTTCGACCCCAATCACCTGGCAGTGAGTAACCTGCGGGCCGACTTGTCATTGCCGAGCTTGAAGAATAATGATTTTGACATCAGGGTCAAGCGATTGTCTTTTGATGAGCATAGTGGCCTGTCGCTCAGGCACCTGTCCAGCAATGTCCATGTAACCGACAATGCTCTCGACATCAAGGATATCAAAGTGAAATTACCTGCCAGCGACATCCGCCTGGATGACATCCATCTGGAATATAGTTCACTCAAGAACCTGGGCAGCGAGTTGGCACACATGCCGCTGAGCCTGAGCACCCCGGGCAGCACCATCACCCCGTCAGACCTTGCCGTGTTCATGCCTCAGCTGAAGAAATTCACCACCCCGCTGGAGCTGGCTACAACAGTGGTGAAGGACGGCTCTCGCATCGAGGTTCCCAACTTGAACCTGCGAGCGACCGATGGCACCTTGTCGCTCAACACGCATGGCGGTTTCACCCTTCCCACCAAGGGCGGCTACCAGGCCATCGACCTGGATTATATCGACTTGAAGGCCACCGCCTCGACCGTGGCCCAGATTACCGACATGCTGCCGGGGTTGTCACCCAAAGCCCGCAAGATGATAGCCCACTGTGGCAACCTGGACGTGGAGGGCAAGTTGAATGTGACTCCCACCCACTTGGCCATCGATGGCGCTATCATGACCTCGCTGGGTGATGCCGATTTCAAGGGTACCCTGGCGCGTCAACAGGGCACGTCCCGTGTGGCCGGGCACATCAAGACCAATGGCTTGCAGGTGGGCACCTTGCTCGACCAGCGCCACCTCATCGACCAGGTCGCCCTGGATACTCAGGTCGATCTCGTGTTCAACGGTAAGGACGTGTCGGGGCACTTGGAAGGATTGATCCCCTATGTCGATTTCAAGGGCACACGTTATCATGACATCAAGGCCAATGTGGACAAGCAGGGCCGTGATTTCAAGGGACGGCTGGCGATGAACGATCCTAATGGCCGCCTGGTTGTCGAGGGCAATGCGCTCATCGATGGCGCCAATTCGGTGTATGAGCTGGATCTCACGACCGATGGATTGAACCTGTCCCGCCTGGGCATCTTCAACAAGTATCCCAACCACCAACTGGCAGCCAAGGCCAGCGCGTCGTTCTGGGGTAATTCCCCTGATAATGCCACCGGCCACCTGGAGGTGAACGACCTCACCTTTATCGACAACCACAACAAGGGTGTCCGCATCAAGCATTTGGAACTGAATGCCGACAACGACGGCTATGAGAAAGTCATCGACATCAATACCGACCACGTGACTGGCTACATGCGCGGTCAATATGACTTCAAGACCATCGTGCCCACGGTGAAACACATGCTTGCCGGCACGTTCCCTCAATACTTTGGCGACTATGCCGACTACAGTCATGACGGTTATCCCAACGATGTGACATTCAAGTTGGTGGTCAATCCTGATGATGAGTTGAACGAGATGCTCAATCTTCCCGTTTATCCGTTCTTTACCTACACCGTCGAGGGCGGCATGAGCGAGAGCGACACCACCTTCAACGTGGTGGTGGATGCCCCCTTCATGAAGCACGGCAACAAGATTATCACCAATACGCACCTGACCGCATCGCTCGACAATGTGAGCAACAAGGTGATGCTTGCCCTCAACTCGGGTTATCCCATCAAGAATGGCAAGGTCATCGGTCTGAAACTCAATGCCACGGGACAGAATGACGTCATCAATTCCCACCTCGACTGGCACGTGGAGGACGACATCCTGGCCATCAACGACACCGCAGTGAGCGTTGATCCTCATTTCTATGGTAACTTTGACATGGGTGCTCACCTGAGCCGTGGCAATAACGGCAAACTCAATGCCATGATCGACATCCGACCCTCCCAGATGGTGATTAACGACACCATCTGGCAGATCGAGAAGGGGAGCATCATCCTCGATAACGGGGTGATCATGGTCCAGAATGTGGCGGGAGGTCACGGCAACCAGTTCATCCACCTGGATGGCAGGGTCTCCAGCAATCCCGACGATGAATTGTGCTTGACCCTCAACGACGTGAATCTCGATTACCTGTTCGGGACACTCAATATCGACCATGTGGACTTTGGCGGCAGGGCGACCAGCAAAGTGTATGCCAGCGACCTGTTGTCGGGCAATCCCCGCCTTCACACGCCTAGCCTGCTGATCAAGGACATCTCCTACAATGGGGCCGTGATGGGCGACCTCGACATCGAAGCCTCGTTTGACAACAATACCAAGGGCGTGATGGTGAGTGGAGACATCGACCAGCCCAATGGACGCCGCAGCACGCTCAAGGGCGGAATCTACATCGGTGACGACTCGTTGTGCATCGACTTTAACACCGACCATGCCAATGTGGCCTTCCTGCAACCCTACATGGAGGCGTTTACCAAGGACGTGGAGGGCGAGATGTCGGGCAAGGCGACCCTGTTCGGCAACTTCCACACCATCAACCTGAAGGGTGACATCGTTGCCGACTCGATCCGATTCCTGCTCGACTTTGTGAACTGTTACTATACCGCGTCACGGGTGCCTATCCACATCGTCCCTGATACCATCACCTTCAGCGAGATACCCATTCATGACCGCGAGGGCCATGAGGCTAAACTGGGGGGCTGGCTCTACCACGACGCGTTCCACCGTCCGGAGTTCAACTTTGCCATCACCGATGCCCACGACTTCCTGTGCTATGACACCAATCCGTCGATCAACCCCGACTGGTATGGCACAATCTATGGCAACGGGTCGTGCTTTGTCGAGGGTGGTCCGGGTATCGTGAGGGTGCAGGTCAATATGGTATCGGCACCGCGCAGCAAGTTTACCTATGTACTGAGTGATTCCAAGCAGGCCGATAGCTACGATTTCATCACCTTCCGTGACCGGGAGGAGAAGCCCGAGCCCGTTAAACCCGTGACATCGACGATGATGATGATCCAGCAGATGAAGCGGTCCAAGCAGTTGGCCGAGATGAAGAAGAAAGAGGAGGAGACCTCTGAGCCCAGCGCCTATCTGATCGACCTGCAGGGCGACATCACCCCCGACCTTGCCATGACCGTGATCATGGATCCCGTGGGCGGTGATAAGATCAAGGCCACGGGCAGCGGCCACCTGCGCATGACCTATAATAACAACGGCGAGTTGCAGACCTTCGGTAAATACACCCTCGACAAGGGTGTCTATAACTTCACCCTGCAGGACTTGATCCTCAAGGACTTCACCATTCGCGACGGCAGTAGCATCAGCTTCCAGGGTGACCCCTATGCTGCGGTCCTTGACCTGGAGGCCGTCTATTCGGTGAACGCCAACATCCGTGACCTGGACAAGTCCTTCGGTGACGATCCCGACCTGAACCGCACCAGTGTTCCTGTTCATGCCCTGTTGCGTGCTAAGGGCATCATCAGCCAGCCCGACATCTCATTTGACCTCGAGTTCCCGTCGCTCACCACCGATGCTTATCACAAGGTGAAGAGTATCATCAGCACCGATGAGATGATGAACCGTCAGATCATCTATCTGCTGGCTCTCAACCGCTTCTATACCCCCGACTACATGGGTACCACGACCAACCAGAACGAGTTGATCACCTCGGTGGCATCCTCGACCATCGCTGGACAGTTGAGCAATATATTGGGCAAAATGACTGATAACCTGTCGATTGCCCCCAACTTCCGCACAGACAAGGGCGACTTCAGCGACATGGAGGTGGATGTGGCCTTGTCGAGCCAACTGCTCAACAACCGCCTGTTGCTCAACGGTAACCTGGGCTACCGTGAGAATACCTACAACACGAGCAACACCAACTTCATCGGTGACTTTGACATCGAGTACCTGCTCAACAGCAAGGGTACCTTCAGGCTCAAGGCCTATAACCACTTTAATGACCAGAATTACTACCTGCGCAATGCGCTCACGACTCAGGGCGTGGGCATCGTGTGGAAGCATGATTTTGACCGCCTGTTGAAAGGCGGTAAGAAGAAGGGACCGCAAATCGTCGAGGACAGCATTCCTCGACGTGATCCATCGCCCGCACGGGAGAGTGGTGACAGCACCGTGAGGCAACCCGTGCCGATGGTGACAATACGCTCAGCCTCCCAGCGCCCCAATCATCCAATAACAGACCGATGATGAAGCATATTCTCATATTATTGCTATTTTCGTGGTGTGTAAGCGTCACATCCCATGCCAGTGACTCGCTGCCAGTAAACCCCATCGACACAATTGAGACTACTGTGGCGGCTATCGCCACAATGGCGGCCCCGGCAGTGGTGACGTCTATCGACTCCATGGCCACTCCTGCTATGGCCGGAGTTGACACGGTGGTCTTGCAAGAAGTGCCCGAGAAGCATGCGTGGAAGAAAAAGATCTTGAGGCGTGGCTGGAGCATCAACGACACGACCATCAGGTACCCGAAGGTGCTGAATTTTGGTTTCAAGGCCTACCGCTGGCTCAACCATGCCCTCAACTACTATGATACAGCCTATGTCGTCAACCCGGGCAAGACCAGTGGTAAGAAATGGAAGATCATGCTCAAGAACAACAACTGGCTGGATTTCTATTCAGGGCACCTGAGCGAGTGGCGCACCTATGTGCAACTCAACAGCGATGTCACGTCGTTGTTCGGTTTCCAGATATGCGGCATGGGCCTCAGTGTCTCCTATATGTTCAACGTGCGGGACCTGCTGGCTGGCAAGTTTATTCATAACCGCCGCCTGCAGTTCTCGATGACCACATCACGCTTTTTCCTCGAGGGCTATTACCGCAAGAACGACGAGAGCACCGTCCACATTTATCGACTCGGCCCCTGGGAGGGCGACCAAATCTTCTCTGGCCTTAAGAGAGAGAGTTACGGCCTGGATGCCTACTACATCTTTAACCACACCCATTATAGCCAGGCTGCAGCCTACAGCTTCTCCAAGTATCAGAAGCGCAGCTCGGGCTCCCTGCTTGGCGGCATCTACCTGAGCCATCAGGATATTGTCATGGACATGAGCAAGCTCCCCAACGAGATGATTAAGTACCTGCCCGACGAGATGTCTGACTACCGTTTCCGTTATCGCGACATTGGAGTGATGGTGGGTTATGGCTACAGCTGGGTGTTCCACCACGGCTGGCTCTACAACATCACGGTGGTGCCCAGCATCGGCTACCGTCACAGCTTCCCCAATTCCATTGAGGGTAAACGCTCGCTCCTGTCAACCAACCTGAACGGGCGCATGGCGCTGGTGCGTACTGCCGGCAACTTCTTCTATGCCCTTACCCTCAACCATGAGGGTCACTGGTACCAGAGCAGGATGCACAGTTTCTACAACAGCTACAACAACCTGGAACTGACAGCAGGCTTTAGGTTTTAGGTTTTAGGCTTTAGGCTTTAGGTTTTAGGTTTTAGGTTTTAGACTTTAGGCTTTAGAGATTAGTGATAACAGTTATCAGAAACAAACAACTAACAACTAACAACTATAAATGAGTATAACAATATTAGGTATAGAATCGTCGTGCGACGACACATCGGCAGCGGTGCTGCGTGACACCGTGTTATTGAGCAACGTCATTGCCAGCC
>CAMVAP010000044.1 GCA_947165485.1 uncultured Prevotellaceae bacterium | reverse complement strand
GAAAAAACAGCCGCCTGAAAAATATCCCATTCTCAGGCGGTTGATTTGCAAAGAGAGTGAGCCATAACTGAATTATGACACACCCTCATTGTTATAACATATTCTCAATCTAGAGATTACTTCACAACCTTAACGGCGCTGGAGGTGCCGTCGGTGTAGGTGGTAACGACGATGGTCAGACCCTGGGCCTGCTGCATCTCCTGACCAGCCATGTTGAAGTAGCGCACGCCAGCCACAGCCTTGGCATTGATCTCGTCGATGCCAGTGAATCCAGCCTGAGCGGCATAAACGTACATGTCGTCATTGTTACCGAAGGCGATACCCATGTTGTAGTTGTAGCCCACGGGAACGGTGTAGAAACCATCGGCCTGTGCCAGAGGATTGCTCAGAGCGGTACCCAGAACAGTAGCGGTGAAGTCGGCCTCAGAACCGTAGCGAACGCCATCTACCAGGAAGTAGAAGGGAACGACGGGACGCTCCTCGGTAGCGGGATCGAAGGTGCCAAATACATCGTAGTTGAGAGCGACGGTGGTGGTGTAGTCACCATTGGAGCCGGGCATGAGCTGATAGTAGTGGGGCTCGCCAGCCATGTCCATCATGACCATCCAGTAGCCCTCGGCATAGGGGTTCTCCTCAACAGCCTCATAGTCGAAGGTGACCTTGGGCAGGTAGGCAGAAGTCATACCCTCACCATTGATGAAGTAGTAAGCGCAGTCATAACCCTCAACGCCATCACCCAGGAAGTAGGTCTGTCCCCATTCGCCCTGGGTCTCGATGCAAGTAACCTCAACGAGGAGGTTGCCACCGTTGTACATGAAGGGTTCGTCGAGCTGGAACACAACCTCGATGTCACCAGACTCGGGAACGGTGGTGGCAACAGCGGTAGCACCAACAACAGCAACAGCCTCGGTAAAGCCCAACTGGTCAACCTCGAGGAGTGCCAACTGGAACTCGGCGCCGTCGAAGTAGATGTAATCGGTCGGGTCGTCAGAGGTCTGACCCTGCTGCTCATAATAGTCGGCCAGGGTGTAGAAAGTCACCTGGTTGATCTCGGAGCCAGCCATCTCCTCGAGCATGGTAGCGGGATAGATCGTCTGGGTCATGGCACCAACCTCGTCGGCATACAGACCACACAGGGGTGAACAGTTGGAATAATTCAGGCCATTACAGATGGTGAGACTACCGGCCTGTGCAGCGATTGCCATAGCGGCCACAGCGATAAAAGTAAAGAATTTCTTCATTGTAAATTGAATTTAAAAGTTAATATAAAGTTAGTAAAATCGTATATATTCTATGATAAAGATTTCAAATACTTTTTTTCAATGCAAAATTATATCAGTTTTCCCTACCACACAAGAAAAAGCACAAAAAAAGTTTTTTTCTATTCAAGAGCGGTGCTTCACTTGAAGAAAAACGGTGATACAAGGTAAAAAAAGGTGAAATCCTTGTCTATTGTGGAAAAAAAGGCGAAATTTGTGCCCGTTTTTGTCCAGACCAGACTGATATCGAAGCTCATACATAAATACATATTATTAACATAACTTACTATCAAAAGTCAAACATGAGAAAATTCTACATTCTCGCGGTTGCTGTTGCCGCGCTCTCGTCGATGATGAGCGCTACAGCCCAGACGACCGCCTATGGCTACACGATGTTGCCATCCACCTCGCCGTCGATGATCAGCTTCACGACCGAGACCCCAACAAGCACTACGCCCATGGGCACCTATTCCAAGGGCGAACCCCGTTCGGGCGCTCTTGTCAAGAGCACCCTATACATGATGGGCATCGATGACGATTTCAACGTGTGGTTCTACAGCATGGACACCAATAGCGGTGAAAGCCAGACCATCAAGAACCTGAGTGATGCCACCATACCGGGTGACATGACCTATGACTACTCGACCAACACGATGTACTTCATCGCCAACAGCGAGGTGACTGACGGCGTGTCGGCCATCGGCACCATCGACCTGGAAAGCGGCAAGATGACGTTCCATCACGACCTGGGTTATTACTGCAAGGCCCTGGCGGTTGATGCCCGCGGGCAGATGTATGCCATGACCAACAGCGGTTACCTGCTCAAGGTGAACAAGAGCAATGGCGAGAGTGAAGTGATCGGCTCGACGGGAGTGACCTTTGCCTCGTGGTGGAACTTCCAGAGCATGGAGTTTGACCGCAAGACGGGGACGCTCTATCTAGCCGCCTGGACTCAGGAAGAGAAGTCCATGCTCTATACCATCGATACCACCAGCGGTAAAGCCACCCTTATTGACATGATCGGTGACGGGACACACACCATCGCGCTGAGCATCCCCTATGAGCCAGCCAGCGGCAGCGCACCCGAGCGCGTTACCGACCTCACGCTGGTTGCCGATGCCCACGGAGCGCTCCATGCCACGTTGACGTGGGTTAACCCCACACAGGACTACTCGGGCAACGCACTGGAAGGCGCCATCAGCATCGAGATTGTGAATGGTGTCACGGGCGAGAAGACCGTCCTCGAGAATTGTCAGCCCGGCGAGACGATGCAGCACACCGTCGAGGTGACCGAGGCAGGAATGTATGACTTCACGGTGGTTGCCGTCAACGAGGGCGGCGCCAGCATGGAACAACCGGTGGAAGGCTGGATTGGCCACGACGTGCCCGCCGGAGTGCTCAATGCCACTGCCAAGCTCAACCTGTATCAACAACTGGTCAATGACTTGAGCTGGGATGCGCCCACCACGGGAGCTCACAGCGGTTATCTGCACAAGGCCAGCCTCAAGTATGACATCGTGAGACTGAACGATGGCAAGGTCATTGCCCAAGACCTCACCGCTACCCGCATCAGCGACGATGCCCTGCTGGAGCAGTTGACGCGCTACAGCTACCAGATTGTCGCCAAGAACAATGACGGCGAGGGCGAGCCCGTCAAGACCAACGACCTGGTGAACGGTCCCGCGGCAGAGTGCCCCTTTGTGGCTCCATTCAACTCATGGGAAGAGAGCGGACAATACTGGACCGTGCTCGACGGCAATCAAGACGAGTACCCCTTTGTGTGGTACAAGGACTACATGAACATGTTTGGCCAGGGCTATGACAAGTGCTACTACATTTACCAGAAGAACGAGGTACACTATGCCTATGACTTCATCATCTCGCCTCCCATCCAGTTCCAGGAAGGTCACGAGTACAAGATCACTGCCAACGTGAGCAACGACGATATCGCCGGCTACCGTGAGGAGAATTTCCGGTTCTTTACCATGAGCGGCTATGACCTGGTGGGTGCCGTTCCCCTGGGAGATGAGGCGTTTACCGTGAAGCATCCTGGCGAGTTCCGCGACTACAGTCTCACCTTCAAGGCCGAGGACGACGGTTATGGCAGTGATGATGAGCAATTTGTTAGCTTTATCGCCCTGTGCTGCTGTTCCCGTTATGACATGGGCATGTTGCTGGTGAACAGCATTACCGTCGAGGATATCACTCCCGTCACCACATTGAAGGGTGACGTGAACAGCGATGGCGAGGTCAACATTGCCGACATCAATGCGCTCATCGATGTCATCTTGTCAAGTGAAGGCAGCACCAGTGCAACCGACGACGTCAATGAGGATGGCGAGGTGAATATCGCCGACATCAACGCGTTGATCGACTTGATCTTGACCATGTAATCAGGTCATCAGGAAACATAAACGGGAGAGGAACGCTGCCAATGGCGTTTCTCTCCCGTTTTGATTGCGGGACGCACTGTGATGTAGAGGCTTACTCCAGGATGATGTCGATGACGGCATTGATGTCACTGATGCTTACCTCGCCATCGCCGTTGACATCGGCTGCTGGGGCATCCTGTCCCGTCACGATGACATCGATGAGCGCATTGATGTCGCTGATGTTGACCTCGCCATCACCATTCACGTCACCAGTCATCGTTGCAGGCATCTCGGCATCGGGATGGAAATCCACGGCACCGGCGACCTCGGTCGAGGTTTCGCCGATCCACCCGCAATACTGGTTGACCGCATTATAGACCATGACAAAGTCGATGTGGGTGAGATTGACGTGACTGCCACGCACATCCACGGCCCAGTCAATCTTGAAGCCTGGGTTATAGCCCTCAACACCAGGTAGATGGTAAGGGTTATTGGGCAGGTTGTCGGCGTAGCCCCAGGGCAGGTTGTACTGGACAAAATAGGCATTACCATCATCACCGCCAATGTCCACCGCATTGCAACGCAACTTGGCTCCCGTGAAGGTCAAGGTTTCCTCGCCTTGTAGCCACAACGGCCAGTAGGGCTGCATGTGAAACTTGTTACGGCTCATGTATCCGCTTGTGCTGTCGGGGTTCATGTCGTTGCTCGTCCAGCGGATGTAGGTGGTATCGATCAGATTGGGGTCGGTCGCACTAGGAATGCGAGGTTTAGTCTCGTCGGGCCGATAATAGGTGATGCTGTAGTCGTGCTGGGTCATGGGATGATTGTAATCGCTGCCTGCGAGTTCATACCACTTGTCGCCCAGACTGGGGACGCCATCGCCATCCTTGTCCACGCCCACCATGACAATGCCCGGTTCACAACTGCCGCCTGAGACCATGCGATCGCTGTAGAAGGCATTGCCCAGAATGTCAAAATCCCACGAGTGGCTATTTACCACCGGGTGATCAAATCCCATGACGACATAACCGCCATAGCCGCCCAGGGTGATCATTCCCTGGGACCACACTGTATCGATACGGGTATAGGTCTGGCCGTGAAAAGTCGTCGTCGTGGTATCGACGTGACCGCAGATGGCGTTTTGGCAACGTGCCAGCACGCTATCCAGCGGTTCCCCCACCCTAGCCACGGGCATGGTGTTGACAAACTGCCCGGGTGCGGGGCGATAGTCATATACACGCGACAACCAGGGATGGTTGCCCCAAGCGGAAAATGCCGCAGTGATGGCCAGTAGTGCCACCATCATATTTCTCGATTGTTTTATCATATTCTATCTCTCGTTAATGTTATTGCCCAGGAAGGCAAAATGGGCCGGGATGTCCCCGGTGCGCACCTCCCACTTCTTGACACCATAGCGGTCGAAGCAGAAGAGACGTCCAGGGGACACATAATCCTTGGCATCGGTGACATAGATGTCCTTGGTTATCGGGTTTACTGCCACGGCATAGGGGATGACAATGTCCTTGTCGGTGCCATCGGTAATGAAATTGTCGCACACCTTCTCGCGCGAGAGCGTGTTGATGATGGCATAGGAGAACACATTGCTCATCGACACATAACTCCACTGGGTGCTCACCACATAGAGGGAATCACCGTCGAGCCACATGTTGCTCACGCGGCAATCGATGCTGTCCACAAGCTGCTGCTTGCGCGTATCGTAGGCATAAATCTTGCTGGGACGGGTGTAATAGTCGCCACGTGATGCCACCCACAACATGCCGTGACGGTCACCCTTGACCCATGACAAGTTGATGGCTATGGGGATGCGGCGTTCCTCCTTGAAGGTGGCCACATCAATGACCGAGAGGGTGTTCTCATAGTTAGGCACCATGTAGCCGCCCGAGTTGGCGACATAAATCTTGCCCTCGACAATCTCCAGTTCATCGGGCTGGAAGCCTACCAGACACGTGTCCACAACCTGCATGGTGACGGTATCAACCTTGGCCACATAGCCACGCTGCTCGTAATTGGGGTTGATCTGTACCGGGCCGGCATAGCTCGTAACGTAGGCATAACCGCCATAGAAACGTATATAGCGGCAATTGGGGATATTGATCTGGTACTTCTTTTGACAGGTGTATTTGTCCAGCACATCCACCTTGTTGGAACAGTTGATGACACAATACAGGTTACTACCATAGATGCCGATGTCATTGCCCACGTCGCCCATCTCCTTGGGCACGGTGGGGTTGGCATAGGAGAAAATGTTGCGGATGTACTCCCCCTCGGCATAGTCATAGTAATCGAGTGTAGCCTTGTTCCAGCCCATGTTACCCTCACACATCAGGAAAAAGCCCTCAATGTCGGTAAACTCGGGCTGCGCCACCGAGACGTGTTCAGGCAGGAAAATGGTAACCTCCTCCCGGCAGCCCGTCAGCACCATCATGCACACAAAAAGGGACAAAGGGACGGTTCTTTTGTCCCAAAAACGAATAAAATGGGACAAAAGAACCGTCCCCTTGTCCCAGAAACGAGCAAAATGGGACAAAAGAACCGTCCCCGTGTCCCAGTATTTTCTTGATGAGTTCATATTAGATGTCAAATTTGAGGATGAGTTTGTAATTGCGTCCTGGCATGGGATAGTTGAGGATGACGTCGTAGTACTGGTTGAAGAGGTTGTTGACCTCGCCCGAGACTTTTAACGTTGTGTTGCCCAAGTGGAACACGTAGCCAGCCGAGAGGTCGTGGGTGTACCATGGCTGCTCGTGGTTCTCACGGGTGTTGGCACTGGTGTGGTATCGCTCGCCCACATAGAT
Source organism: uncultured Prevotellaceae bacterium (assembly GCA_947165485.1). Lineage (GTDB taxonomy): Bacteria > Bacteroidota > Bacteroidia > Bacteroidales > Muribaculaceae > Sodaliphilus. The sequence goes on along the minus strand of CAMVAP010000044.1, from coordinate 14,859 downwards.
GAAGCTGTAGTTCACATCCAGGTCTTTCCATCCCAGATGTCCCACCACCGATCCGCTGTGCCAGGGGATATAGGCGAGCTGTCCCTTGTAGGTTCCACCGTCCTCGTTGTCGGCGGGATTGGTGTAGTCCTGGGCCTTCTGGTAGGTGTAGCTGAGGTTGATGTCAAGCATCACATGGGCTGGCAGGCGCAATGTGGCGCGTGCACTCACGTCGATGCCTCGGATCTTGACGATACCGACGTTCATCATCATCCATCGGTACTGCCCTGTGCCCTTGGGCACGGCGATGATCTTGTCGGTGATGTAGTTATAGTAGGCATCGGCACTGATCTTGAGACCTGCCAGCAGTCCCTGCTGGGTGAGCAGTCGATAGAGGAAACCCACGTTATACTGTGTGGCATACTCGGGATCGAGCGTGATGTTGCCCATCTCGGTATAGTAGAGGTCGTTGAACGTGGGCAGGCGGAAGATGCGCTTGTAATAGGCGCGCAGGTTGAACTCGCGCTCTTGCCATGGTTGCCAACTGAGAAATACAGCGGGGGTAACCTTGTGGGCATACTTGCTCATCTTGCCCACCACCTGACCGTCGAAACGTGCCGACGAGCGGTCGTTGACCATCGTGTAGAGCAAGCTCCCCTGTGCCTTGAAGCCGTGCCAAGTCCAAGCCGACGCCAGCGCTGTGAGCACCGTGTGACGGATGGGGTAGCCAAATCCCGTCAATGTGGCATCGAGGCTGTTCCACTGGTAATCGACCGACAGGTTGACATCCCAGTCGGGGAGCAGGGTGAATTTGTTGGCCGTGGAGAGGTAAATCTCGTCCTGCCAGAACTTGTTGTCGATGTACATCAGCGTGGTATCGGGATTGAGGTAGTGCAGGAAGTCTCGCGAGTACTTGGCATTGAGCATCATCTCGTAACGGTCGGTGAACTTGCGCTGGTAGGCTCCCTGGAGGAAGAAATTGCTGTCCCACTGCCGCTGTGCATGTTTCCACACATTATTCACTATAGCGCCCGGGATGCCCTTGTTGCTGTCATACCAGTAGGCCTTGGCATGCCACTTGCCACTGTTCATGACGCCAAAGATGGCCGCTTCCAGTCGATAGGACTTCACGTCACCATTCTGGCGCACGGCAGTAGTGTCCCACGCCAGCGAGCCGTCGCTATAGTGACGCATGTAGCGGAAGCGGTACTTGCCGGTGGCATAGGTGAACTCGGAGTTGAACGAGAAGCTCACGGCACGGCTCAACTTGTGCTCCCAACGGATGCTGGGATTGACCAGCCCAAAAGAGCCCGTCTTGAACGACACATTGAAGTTGTCACGCTTGCCGTCCTTGAACTTGGGGCGGCGGGTGCGCAGGTAGATGGTTCCTGCCGAGCCATAGTCCTTAGCACTCTGGAAGATGTTGCTGCGCTGCCCGTTGTAGAGGGAAATGGCCTCGATGTTGTCAAGTGAGAATTTGCCCAGATCGACCTGGCCGTTCTGTGCGTTACCCACCTGAATACCGTCATAGAATACACCCATGTGATGGGTACCCATTGAGCGAATATCGACTGTCTTGAGTCCCCCCACGCCACCATAGTCCTTGAGTTGCACGCCAGCAAAATATCGCACGGCATCGGCAACCGAGTGGCTGTTGAGTCCCTCTAGTTGCTTGCCCGTGAGCTCCTGTGCGGGAATCACATCCTCATAGGGTCGTCGCCCGTAGATGATGACATTCTGGATATACTGCATCGAGTCGAGGCGGCCATGCCCCACACTGGCCATGACCGAGTCGATCTGGTGCGCAAGCACACCCTCCTGGGCCTGGGCACAGAGGAAGCACACGAGGGCATAGAAAACTATTACTAATATTTTACGCATTGATACGGGTTTCTATATATTGCGACCTGGCAGGTCTTCTGACTCGCCCCTACCCTATTGAAGTCACTAGACCTTCCCACGCTTGCACGCAGTGGTCAAGAACAGGGTATTCACTACAGGGGGCACACAGCAGCACCGTCTGTCCGGGATTCCCACCCGGTTCCCTTTTCACCCAGGCCAAACGGCCCAGGCACCAAATCTCGGTGCAAAGATACAATAAAATATAGACATTGAGGCCAATAGAAGTAAAAAACTCCGGTGCGCTTCACAGCGACCCGGAGTCTCAATAAACAAATTAACTATGGAAAATATACGATTATTTTAGTCTCTTGAAGTATTATCATCATTCAAAAAAAGAACTATCGAATCGTGTAGTTGTAACCGATGAACCATGATTACTGGTCCATACCGGCCATCTCTCGCTCTTGACGAGCCTGCTCGGCCAGAGCCATCTCGTTCTTGTCGCCAACAACGAGAGTCTGGTACTCACGCAAGCCGGTACCCGCAGGAATGAGGTGACCGCAGATGACGTTCTCCTTCATGCCCTCAAGGTAATCGACACGGCCATTGATGGCGGCCTCGTTGAGCACCTTGGTGGTCTCCTGGAACGATGCAGCCGACATAAAGCTGCTGGTCTGCAATGCTGCACGAGTGATACCGAGCAGGATCTGCTCACTGGTAGCGGGCACAGCGTCACGCACCGAGACGAGCTTCATGTCACGACGCTTGAGCGACGAGTTGATGTCACGCAGCTTGCGTGCGGTGAGAATCTGTCCGTTCTGGACTTCGTCACTGTCACCACTGTTGACAACAATCTTCTTGCCCCAGATGCGGTCGTTCTCCTCCATGAAGTCACGCTTGTCAACGGTCTGCTCCTCGAGGAAACGGGTGTCGCCCGGATCGATGATGCGCACCTTGCGCATCATCTGGCGCACGATTACCTCAAAGTGCTTGTCGTTGATCTTCACACCCTGTGTGCGGTAAACGTCCTGAACCTCATTGACGATGTAGTCCTGAACAGCCGTGGGACCCTTGATGCGCAAGATGTCGGCAGGCGTGATGGCGCCATCGGACAACGGAGTTCCAGCGCGCACAAAGTCGTTCTCCTGAACCAGGATCTGCTTGGAGAGCGGCACGAGGTACTTCTTCTCCTCACCCAGGCGGTTCTTAACCGTAATCTCGCGGTTACCGCGCTTGATGCGTCCAAACGATACCTCACCATCGATCTCGCTGACCACAGCGGGGTTGGACGGGTTGCGTGCCTCAAACAGCTCGGTCACACGAGGCAGACCACCAGTGATATCACCAGCACCGCCAGAGAACGAACGCGGGATCTTAACAAACACCTCACCAGCGGTGATAGCCTCACCATCCTTCTTCATGAGGTGGGCACGCACGGGCAGCGAGTAAGACTTGACGATATTGCCCTCGGCATCGACAACCTCGGCCTCGGGAATGCGGTTGTGGTCCTTGGTCTCGATGATGAAGATCTCGGCATTGCCAGAAATTTCATCATACTCCTCACGATAGGTCACGCCCTCAATGAGGTTCTTGAACTGCAGGGTACCATCCACCTCGCTGACGATAACAGCGTTGAAAGCGTCCCACTCCGAGATCTTGTCACCCGACGAAACCATGTCGCCAGGCTTGAAGAACAGCTTGGAACCATACTCGATGGGTGCATGAGTGAGCACCATGTTGGTATTAGGATCCTTGATCTGCATCTCGGCCATACGACCCACAACGATGTCGATACCATCCTTGTCCTTGACGGTGCGGAGGTCCTCGATCTCGATGCGGCCATTGTACTTGGAGGTGATATTGGAAACAGCCGAAGCGTTGCTAGCCACACCACCAGCGTGGAAGGTACGCAGTGTCAGCTGAGTACCAGGCTCACCGATAGACTGTGCAGCGATGACGCCGACGGCCTCGCCCTTCTGCACCATGCGGTGCGATGCCAGGTTTCGGCCATAGCACTTGGCGCAGACGCCATGCTTAGCCTCGCAGGTGAGGACGGAACGGATCTCGACCGACTCGATGGGAGAAGCGTCGATGCGCTTGGCAGCGGCATCGGTAATCTCGTCGCCACTGTTGACGATCACCTCGCCGGTAGTGGGATCCACCACATCGTGAACCGATACACGGCCCAGGATGCGCTCACCCAGAGTAGCGACCACACGGTCACCATTGCGCACCTCGCGGCAAACGAGTCCGCGCAGTGTACCGCAGTCCTCCTCGTTGATGATCACATCGTGTGCCACATCGACCAGACGGCGGGTAAGGTAACCAGCGTCGGCGGTCTTCAATGCGGTATCGGCAAGACCCTTGCGGGCACCGTGGGTAGAGATGAAGTACTCGAGCACCGACAGACCCTCCTTGAAGTTAGCGAGGATGGGGTTCTCGATGATCTGGTGACCACCCTCGACACCAGACTTCTGGGGCTTGGCCATCAGACCACGCATACCCGAAAGCTGACGAATCTGGTCCTTAGAACCACGAGCACCCGAGTCAAGCATCATGTAAACCGAGTTGAAGCCCTGCTTGTCGGCAGCGATCTGCTTCATCAGCTCGTTGGTAAGCTCGGTGTTGACATTGGTCCAGATATCAATGATCTGGTTGTAACGCTCGTTATCGGTCATGGTACCCATGTCATAGTTCATCTTGATCTGCTCGGCCTGGGCATCACCCTCGGCAATAATCTCGGCCTTGCGGTCGGGAATGAGCACATCATTCAGGTTGAACGACAGGCCACCCTTGAATGCCATATAGTAACCCATGTTCTTGACATCGTCAAGGAACTGTGCCGAACGAGGCACACCGCAACTGCGGATGACACGGGTAATGATATTGCGAAGCGACTTCTTGGAAATCAGCTCATTGACGTAACCGATCTCGTAGGGAACAGTGTTATTGAAGATGATGCGGCCCACTGATGTTTCCTCCACCAGTTTCTGCTCATGTTCACCGTTCTCGTTAACGACATCGACAACGACACTGATGATAGCGTGCATGGCCACCTTGCCCTCGTTGTAGGCCACGAGAGCCTCCTCGGGACCGTAGAACTTGAGTCCCTCGCCCTTGTCGCCCTTGCGCAGCTTGGTGATATAATAGAGACCGAGAACCATATCCTGAGACGGAACGGTAACGGGGTCGCCATTAGCAGGATTAAGGATGTTGTGGGGCTCCAGCATGAGCATCTGAGCCTCGACAACGGCCTCGTTGCCCAGAGGCAGGTGTACTGCCATCTGGTCGCCGTCAAAGTCGGCGTTGAATGCCGTACAAGCCAGCGGGTGGAGCTGAATGGCCTTTCCCTCGATGAGCTTGGGCTGGAATGCTTGGATACCCAGGCGGTGCAACGTCGGAGCACGGTTGAGCAGGACGGGGTGTCCCTTCATCACGTTCTCGAGGATGTCCCAAACGACGGGTTCCTTGCGGTCCACAATCTTCTTGGCGCTCTTGACCGTCTTGACGATACCGCGCTCAATGAGTTTGCGGATCACAAAGGGCTTGTAGAGCTCGGCAGCCATATCCTTGGGGATACCGCACTCACCCATCTTCAACTCAGGACCGACAACGATCACCGAGCGTGCAGAATAGTCCACACGTTTACCGAGCAGGTTCTGACGGAAACGGCCCTGCTTACCCTTGAGGCTGTCGCTCAGGGACTTCAAGGGACGGTTAGCGTCACTCTTGACGGCGCTGGACTTGCGAGAGTTGTCAAGCAGCGAGTCCACGGCCTCCTGCAACATGCGTTTCTCGTTGCGCATGATGACCTCGGGAGCCTTGATCTCGATGAGTCGCTTGAGTCGGGTATTGCGGATAATCACGCGGCGGTACAGATCATTCACATCGCTGGTAGCGAAACGTCCACCATCGAGGGGAATGAGGGGTCGCAGCTCGGGCGGGATGACAGGAATCACCTTGAGAATCATCCACTCGGGACGGTTCATGCCCTTGCTGGCACGGAAGGACTCCACAACCTGGAGGCGCTTGAGAGCCTCGGTCTTGCGCTGCTGTGAATTCTCCTTGTAGGCACGGTCACGCAGGGTGTTGGCCAGTGAATCCAGGTCAAGCTCGGCGAGGAGGTCATAGATGGCCTCGGCACCCATCTTGGCAATAAACTTATCGGGGTTGTCATTGTCCAGGGCCTGGTTATCCTTGGGCAACTTCTCCATGATAGCCACATACTCGTCCTCGGTGAGGAGGTCGTACTTCTGGAGTTCGCGGCTCTCGGTGCCGTTCTCGTAGGAGACACCAGCAGGATTGATCACGACATAACGCTCATAGTAGATGATCATGTCGAGCTTCTTGGTGGGGATACCGAGCAGATAACCGATCTTGTTGGGCAGAGAACGGAAGTACCAGATGTGAGCCACAGGGACAACCAACTCGATGTGACCGCTGCGCTCGCGGCGCACCTTCTTCTCGGTCACCTCGACACCGCAATGGTCGCAGACGATACCCTTGTAGCGGATGCGCTTGTATTTACCGCAATGGCACTCATAGTCCTTGACAGGTCCGAAGATGCGCTCGCAGAACAGGCCGTCACGCTCGGGCTTGTAGGTGCGGTAGTTGATGGTCTCAGGTTTGAGGACCTCACCATGTGAATTCTCCAGGATCTCGTCAGGTGAAGCCAGACTGATGGTGATCTTGGTGAAATTATTCTTTATCTTAGTATCTTTCTTGAAAGCCATAGTATAGAAAGCGGTATTAATCGAGTTTCACATTGAGACACAATCCACGCAGCTCGTGCAGCAGCACGTTGAGCGACTCGGGAATGCCCGGAGTGGGCATTGGATCACCCTTGACGATGGCTTCATAGGCCTTGCTGCGGCCCACGACATCATCACTCTTGACGGTGAGGATCTCTTGCAGTACATGGCTGGCACCGAAGGCTTCCAGTGCCCAAACCTCCATCTCACCAAATCGCTGTCCACCGAACTGGGCCTTACCACCCAGAGGCTGCTGCGTGATGAGGCTGTACGGGCCGATGGAGCGAGCGTGCATCTTGTCCTCAACCATGTGACCGAGCTTGAGGAAGTAGGTCACGCCGACGGTAGCCTTCTGGTCGAAAGGCTCACCCGTTGCTCCGTCATAGAGCTGGGTTGTTCCCGCACGTGGCAGACCAGCCTTGTCGGTCCACTCGTTGAGGTCATCGAGGCTGCAACCGTCAAAGATAGGCGTTGCAAACTTCACGTCGAGTTCACGGCCAGCCCATCCCAGAACGGCCTCAAAGATCTGACCCAGGTTCATGCGCGAAGGCACACCCAGGGGGTTCAGTACCAGGTCAACGGGCGTACCGTCGGCCAGGAATGGCATATCCTCCTGACGAACCACGCGCGAAACGATACCCTTGTTACCATGGCGACCTGCCATCTTATCGCCCACGCTGATCTTGCGCTTCTTGGCGATATAAACCTTGGCCAGCTGCATGATGCCCGAGGGCAGCTCGTCACCGATGCTGATGTCAAGTTTCTTGCGCTTGAGCTCGGCCTCAAATGCCTTGCTCTTGTGCAGATAGTTCATGACGGTGGCACGGATGAGCTCGTTGCGGTGGTTGTCGGCGGTCCAACGGCTCAGGTTGATGCTGTCAAAGTTCTCGATGCCCATGATGAGCTCACGGGTGAACTTTTCGCCCTTGGGAACGACTTCCTCGTCCATATAATTCTTGACACCCTGGGAAATGCGTCCCTCGGTCAAGGTGTTGAGCTTCTCGATCAAAATGCCGCGCAGTTCCTCCTGACGTGCCTCATAAGCCTTGTCCAGGGCCTCGATCTCGGGATCGACGCCACGGGTGCGTTTCTTGATGGCGCGTGCAAACAGGCGGGTGCCGATGACAACGCCCTTGAGCGACGGATTGGCCTTGAGTGAGGCATCCTTGACGTCGCCAGCCTTGTCGCCAAAGATGGCGCGCAGCAGTTTCTCCTCGGGGGTGGGATCGCTCTCGCCCTTGGGCGTGATCTTACCGATGAGGATGTCTCCGGGGATAACGTGCGCCCCGACACGGATGATACCGCGCTCGTCGAGGTCCTTGGTAGCGTCCTCGCTCACGTTGGGGATATCGTTGGTGAGTTCCTCCATACCGCGCTTGGTCTCGCGCACCTCGAGGGTGTACTCGTCCACGTGAACGCTGGTGAGGATGTCCTCGCGCACGAGGCGCTCGTTGATCACGATAGCGTCCTCATAGTTGTAACCCTTCCAGGGCATGTAAGCGACCTTGAGGTTGCGTCCCAATGCGAGCTCGCCGTTCTGGGTCGAATAGCCCTCGGTAAGGATCTGACCCTTGGTCACACGGTCACCGGCGTTGCAGATGGGTCGCAAGTCGATGGTCGTGCTCTGGTTGGTCTTGCGGAACTTGGGCAGCTTGTACTCCTTGACAGCGCTGTCAAACGATACAAACTCCTCGTCCTCGGTGCGGTCATAACGGATGCGGATGACGCTGGCGTCAACAAACTCGACAACGCCCTCGCCCTCGGCTTGCAGCTGAGTGCGGCTGTCGTAGGCCATGCGCTGCTCGATACCTGTACCCACGATGGGGGCTTCGCTCCTCAACAGGGGCACAGCCTGACGCATCATGTTGGCACCCATCAGGGCGCGGTTAGCATCGTCGTGCTCCAGGAAGGGGATCAGGGCTGCTGCGATCGAGGCGATCTGTTGTGGCGAAACGTCCATGAGTTCCACCTCTTCGGGGGCCACGACGGGGAAGTCGGCATTCTTGCGAGCCTTGACACGGTCGCGCACAAAGGTACCGTCCTCGTTCAAGGGAGCGTTACCCTGGGCGATGATGCGGTCTTCCTCCTCCTCGGCAGTCATGTAAACGATCTCATCGTTCTTGAGATTGACCTTGCTGTTCTCCACCTTGCGGTAGGGAGTCTCAATGAATCCCAGGTTGTTGATCTTGGCATAAACGCACAAGGATGAAATCAGACCGATGTTGGGACCCTCAGGGGTCTCGATGGGACACAGACGTCCATAGTGGGTATAGTGCACGTCGCGCACCTCAAAGCCGGCGCGCTCACGCGACAGACCACCAGGACCGAGTGCGCTCATGCGGCGCTTGTGAGTAATCTCGGCCAAGGGGTTGGTCTGATCCATGAACTGTGACAACGCATTGGTACCAAAGAACGTGTTGATGACGCTCGAAATGGTCTTGGCGTTAATCAGGTCGATGGGAGCGAACTGCTCGGTGTCACGCACGTTCATGCGCTCACGGATGGTGCGAGCCATGCGAGCCAGACCTACACCAAACTGGTTGTAGAGCTGCTCACCCACGGTGCGCACACGGCGGTTGCTCAAGTGGTCGATATCGTCAACATCCTGCTTGCTGTTGATCAAGCCGATGAGATACTTAATGATCTCGATGATGTCCTCCTTGGTCAAGACACGCTTCTCGGGGTCGGTGTCGAGGCCCAACTTGGAGTTGATGCGGAAACGACCCACCTCACCCAAGTCATAGCGTTTCTCGCTGAAGAACAGGTTGGTGATAACCTCACGGGCACTGTTATCATCGGGCGGCTCGGCGTTGCGCAACTGGCGGTAGATGAAATTGACCGCTTCCTTGCCACTGTTACAGGTATCCTTGTTGAGGGTATTGAAAATGATCTGGTAGTCGCTCGTGTTGACATCGGCACGGTGCAACAGGACGGTGGCAACGCCCGACTCAAGGATCTCGGCGATGTCCTCCTCCTGGAGCACGGTGTCACGGTCGATGATCACATCATTACGCTCGATGCTTACTACCTCGCCCGTATCCTCATCAACAAAGTCCTCGCTCCATGAACGCAGCACGCGTGCAGCGAGCTTGCGTCCAACGGCCTTCTTGAGGTTGGTCTTGGTGACCTTGATTTCCTCGGCCAGTCCAAACACTTGAATGATGTCGTTGTCAGATTCAAGTCCGATGGCACGCAGAAGCGTGGTCACCGGTAATTTCTTCTTACGGTCGATGTAGGCATACATCACGTTGTTGATGTCGGTCGCGAACTCGATCCAGGATCCCCTGAAGGGGATGATGCGTGCCGAGTACAACTTCGTGCCATTGGCGTGCAGGCTCTGTCCAAAGAACACACCAGGGGAGCGGTGAAGCTGGGATACAACGACGCGTTCGGCACCGTTGATGACAAAGGTGCCCTTATCGGTCATATAAGGAATCGATCCCAGATACACATCTTGAATCTCGGTGGGGAAGTTATGGTCAGGGTCGGTGCAGTAAAGCTTCAGCTTAGCCTTCAAGGGCACGCTGTAAGTCAAGCCGATGTCCAAACACTCGTCGATGGAATAACGAGGGGGGTCGATATAGTAGTCAAGGAATTCAAGTTTAAAGTTGTTGCGAGTGTCCTCGATGGGGAAGTTCTCGGCAAAAACCTTATAGAGTCCTTCGTTTTTTCTCTTTTCAGTCGGTGTATCCAGTTGCAGGAAATCACGGAATGACTGTAACTGCACGTCGAGGAAATCGGGATAGGGATAAGGATTTCTTACTCGCGCGAAATTTACTCGTTCTTTATTGTTAACTGACATTGACAAAGAAGTTATGTGAACTCAAAAGTGAGATTGTAGAAATGCGAAATAATAGTCCGTTTATGCACCGCTTCTTTACAGTAGCTAAATAGCGCAAACGCTTGAAATACAGACATCATCGGTGGGATTGTCCCTGGATCGGAAGAGCCCTTATCCAGGGACAATGCCGATGATTCATGTAGTGCAGGTCAAAATTGACACAAAAAGGTTAAGAATCGACTCGCGGTGGTGATTCTTAACCTACACACCTGTTGAAACAGGTGCTATTATTTCAGTTCAACCTCGGCACCCAGGCCCTCGATCTCTGCCTTCAGAGCCTCGGCCTCGTCCTTGGATGCACCCTCCTTGAGGGTAGCGGGAGCCTTGTCAACAAGGTCCTTAGCGTCCTTCAGACCCAAGCTGAGGAGCTCTTTCACCTTCTTGATCACCTGGAGCTTCTGAGCACCAGCGGCCTTGAGGACAACGTCAAACGATGTCTTCTCCTCTGCCTCGGCGGCTGCACCAGCAGCGGGACCAGCAGCAACAGCAACAGCTGCAGCGGCGGGCTCGATGCCATATTCATCTTTCAAAATCTGAGCGAGTTCGTTAACTTCCTTTACGGTAAGGTTCACTAACTGTTCTGCAAAAGCTTTCAAATCTGCCATAATAGTATGGATTTAATTGGTTGTTTTTTTTAATTTTTTGATTAATTTTCTTTTTTGGATAAGGTTTCCAGGACTCCGTGGAGCTTGTTGCCACCCGACTGGAGAGCACTGATAACGTTCTTGGCCGGGGATTGCAGCAGAGCCACAACATCGGCGATGAGCTCGTTCTTGCTCTTGATGGCTACGAGAGCGTCGAGATTCTGCTCGCCCACATAGACGGTCTCCTCGACATAAGCAGCCTTGAAAGCGGGAATGGTCTCTTTCTTACCGCGGAATTCCTTGATGAGTTTAGCAGGCGCGTTACCGGTGTCGCTGAGCAACAGGGTAGTTGGGCCAGCCAGGGAGTCATAGAGGCCACTATAGTCGATGTCACAAGCATCCATGGCCTTCTTCAGCAGGGTGTTCTTGACAACCATCATCTTGATGCCAGCCTTGAAGGCAGCGCGACGCAGGTCGACGGTCTTCTCGGCATTCAACGATGTGGTGTTAGCCAGATAAACTACACTATACTTGTCAAGAGTCTCTTTGATCTTATCGATCATTAAGGTCTTATCTTCCTTCTTCATTTTGTTACAGTAATTTTAAAATGTTTAAGCCTCAATCGACTTGGGATCAACCTTGATACCCTTGCTCATGGTGCTCGAAAGATAAATACTCTTGATGTACGTACCCTTAGCAGCGGCGGGTTTCAGCTTGATCAGCGTGTTGATGAACGCAGCAGCGTTATCACGAATCTGCTCGGGGCTGAACGATACCTTACCGATGGAGGTGTGTACAATACCACCCTTATCGACCTTGAAGTCGATCTTACCTTGTTTCACTTCTTTAACAGCCTTTGCAACATCGGGAGTTACAGTGCCGCTCTTGGGGTTAGGCATGAGGCCGCGGGGGCCGAGAATGCGTCCCAGAGGACCCACTTTACCCATGATCTGGGGCTGAGTGATGATCACGTCAACATCGGTCCAACCACCTTTAATCTTATCGATGTACTCGTCAAGACCGACATATTCTGCACCAGCTTCTTTGGCAGCAGCTTCGGCGTCGGGACCGCAGAGGACCAGGACGCGCACCTGCTTACCGGTGCCATGAGGGAGAGATACAACGCCACGAACCATCTGGTTGGCCTTACGGGGATCCACACCAAGACGTACGTCGATATCGGTAGAAGCGTCAAACTTGGTAAAAGTGATTTCCTTAACCAATGCTGCAGCTTCCTCAAGGGTGTAAGCCTTCCCCGTTTCAACCTTCGCGTTGTACAACTTCTGATTTTTCGTTAATTTACTCATAATCAATAAAGTTTTTAAACGTTCTCAGGGAATTGACCCTTTACAGTGATACCCATACTTCTTGCTGTTCCGGCCACCATACGCATAGCCGAGGCTAATGTAAAACAGTTCAAATCAGGCATTTTATCTTCGGCAATTTCTTTCACCTGATCCCAAGTAACCGATGCGACCTTCTTGCGGTTGGGCTCACCGGAACCACTCTTGACCTTAGCGGCCTCAAGCAGCTGTACGGGCACGGGAGAAGTCTTGACGATAAAGTCAAAGCTCTTGTCGGCGTAGTAAGAGATCACTACGGGCAACACCTTGCCAGCCTTACCCTGGGTGCGGGCATTGAATTGCTTGCAAAAATCCATGATATTGATACCCTTAGAACCCAGAGCGGGACCTACGGGAGGAGAGGGGTTGGCTGCCCCACCCTTAATCTGCAATTTGATCTGTCCAGCAATTTCTTTAGCCATTGTACAAATTTGTTTTTATATGGTGTAAAAAATACTTTGCAAGCAAGTCACAGTTGCGTAACATCGACTGCGCTCTTACTCGCGTTCGACTTGCGAATGATCCAACTTGAGCGGTGTCTCGCGTCCAAATACCTTGACCATCACAGTGAGCTCCCGCTTCTCGTGGTTGATCTCCTTGATCTCCCCGATGAAGCCGCTGAAGGGTCCGACGTTGACCTTGACCGACTCGCCCACGACATAGTCGTTGACGGCATCGGCAGCCTCCATCTCGCGCGCCTCGGCCTGACCGAGCATCGTCAGAATCTGTTGCTCGGGCACGGGCTCGGGACGGCGTTCACCCTCACGTGAGCGCACAAAGTTCACCACGTTGGTGGTGTCTTGCAGTGTCACCTCGATGTCGGGAGCGAGCTGTAGCTTTACAAACACGTAACCGGAGAACATGACTTTCTCCTTGAGGACTTTTTTACCTGCACGTGTTGTGTAAACCTTCTCGGTGGGGACCAGGATCTGGGAGATATTCTCGGCGAACACAGGATTGTTCTTCCTGTAGCCCTCGATCATTTCCTTCACCTTCATCTCCTTGCCCGAGATAGTACGCAGAATGTACCACTGATGCTTACTCTGAGACATAGTTGTGACTTGTGCTGTGACAGTTTGTTAAAAAAAGTACATGTTAAGCGAAACCACCGCCCACAGGGTGGACGGTCGGTGAGAGCGGCAATTAAGCGGCTACACCGTAAACGAGGTGCATCAACTCATTGATGCAGAGGTCGATTACCCAAATCACCAAGGCTGCGATGATGGAAGCAACCATCACAACAATGGTACTATTGGCCAGTTCACTCTTAGTGGGCCAAGAAACCTTATGAACGAGCTCGTTATAAGATTCCTTGATATCCGTAAGCCTATTCTCAAAAAACTTTTTCATTTGTTTATTCGTCTTTCTATTAGCACGGGAAGTAAGGCTCGAACTCACGACCTACGGTTTTGGAGACCGTCGCTCTACCAACTGAGCTATTCCCGTATTTTAAAAGGGTCCGGCCGGCTTTAGCCGGACCCTTTCATTTATTGTTTGTCTCGGTCAACGAGTGACCTTGACGTTGTTGAAGACTGATGATTAGTCCTCGATAATGCCAGTGATCTGACCAGAGCCTACGGTGCGGCCACCCTCACGGATAGCGAAGCGCAGACCTTCGCTGCAAGCAACGGGAGTGATCAGCTTGACGTCGATCTCAACGTTGTCACCGGGCATTACCATCTCGACACCAGCAGGGAGCATGATCTCACCGGTTACATCCAGGGTACGGATGTAGAACTGGGGACGATAGTGGTTGTGGAACGGGGTGTGGCGACCGCCCTCTTCCTTCTTGAGGACGTAGATCGAAGCCTTGAAGTGGTCGTGGGGCTTGATTACACCCGGGTGGCAGATTACCATACCGCGCTTGATGGTCTTGTAGTCGATACCGCGGAGCAGCAGACCTACGTTATCACCAGCTTCACCCTCATCGAGGATCTTGCGGAACATCTCGACACCAGTTACAACCGACTTCATTTCGGCACCCAGACCCATGATCTGAACCTCGTCGCCGACCTTAACGACACCAGTCTCGATACGACCGGTAGCAACAGTACCACGGCCAGTGATTGAGAAGACGTCCTCGATAGGCATCAAGAAGGGCTTGTCACGATCGCGGGGAGGCAGGGGGATCCACTCGTCAACGGCGTTCATCAGCTCGCGAACGGTGTCTTCCCACTTGGGGTCACCCTGGAGGGCACCCAGTGCAGAACCGCGGATGATGGGAGTATTCTCACCGTCGAACTCATACTCAGAGAGGAGGTCACGAACGTCCATCTCAACGAGCTCGATCATCTCTTCGTCAACATCGGGAGAGTCACACTTGTTCAAGAAGATAACCAGACGGGGAACGTTCACCTGACGGGCGAGCAGGATGTGCTCACGGGTCTGAGGCATAACGCCGTCGGTAGCAGCAACAACCACGATAGCACCGTCCATCTGAGCGGCACCAGTAACCATGTTCTTCACATAGTCAGCGTGGCCCGGGCAGTCAACGTGAGCATAGTGACGATTCTTGGTCT
>CAMVAP010000043.1 GCA_947165485.1 uncultured Prevotellaceae bacterium | reverse complement strand
ACCTCATCAACGAGCAGCTCGCCCTCATGGCCGGTCTGCCCGAGGAGCAGATGGGATTGGGTCACGCCTTTGAGATGGATCCCATGCTCGAGAACGGCTTCCTGCTGGAGCTGGCTCAGGCACAGATGACCCGCGAGATCTTCCCCAAGGCCACATTGAAGTACATGCCTCCCACCAAGTTCATGACAGGTAACATCTTCCGTGGCCACATCCAGGACGCCCTGTTTAACATGATTGGCATCTGGACCCATCAGGGCATCCAGCTGCTGGGCATGCCCACCGAGGCTATCCACACCCCCTTCATGAGCGACCGCTACCTCTCAATCGAGAACGCCAAGTACATCTTCAACAACATGAAGAGCATCGGCGAGGAGATGGAGTTTGTCGAGGGTGGCATTTGCCGCAACCGTGTCAAGGAAGTGCTGGGCAACACCATCAAGTTGCTGGAGGATATCACCAAGGAGGGCCTGTTCACCGCACTGGAGAAGGGCATCTTTGGCGACGTGAAGCGCCCCAAGAATGGTGGTAAGGGCCTGGAAGGCGTCACCATGAAGGGCGAGAACTACTACAACCCGTTTGTGGAACTGATGAAGGGCAAGAGATAATAACAACACATCACAATATCAAGGTTACGAGAATACTATGAGCGAAGGATTATATAGCATGGAAGCTAAGGATTTTGACAAAACCTTAGACTTCACCAAGATAAAGCCATACGGCGACACAATGAATGACGGCAAGGTGCAGCTCAGCTTCACCCTGCCCGTGCCTTGCGGCGCCGAGGCGGTCGAGGCCGCCAAGCAATTACTCCGCAAGATGGGTCTGGAGAATCCCAGCGTGGTCTATTACAAGGAGTTGACCCCGGGATTCACCTTCTTCAACTGCTACGGCAGCTGCACCCACACTGTGGATTACAGCACCATCTACGTCCCCAAGGTGGAGAGCACCACGATGGACATGTATGAGACCGACGAGTACATCAAGGAGAACATCGGTCGCAAGATTGTCATCGTGGGCGCTTCGACCGGTACCGACGCACACACCGTGGGCATCGATGCCATCATGAACATGAAGGGCTATGCCGGCCACTATGGACTGGAGCGTTACGAGATGATTGAGGCCTATAACCTGGGCTCCCAGGTGCCCAACGACGAGTTCATTGCCAAGGGCATTGAACTCCACGCCGACGCCCTGCTCGTCTCGCAGACGGTGACCCAGAAGGACGTGCACATCAAGAACATGACCGAGTTCATCGAGCTGATGGAGGCCGAGGGCCTGCGTGACAAGATGATCTGCTGCTGCGGTGGTGCCCGCATCACCCATGAGTTGGCCAAGGAGTTGGGCTTTGATGCCGGATTCGGCATGAATACCTATGCCGACGATGTGGCATCGTTTGTCGTGCAAGAGATGGTCAAGAGAGGAATGAAATGACTTTTTAAAAAACATAATTAATCTCAAATAACTATTTTCATTATGGATAAATATCAAATGAGAGAAGTCATCGCAAAACGTGCTGCCAAGGAGCTGCACAACGGCGATGTTGTGAATCTGGGTATCGGTATCCCCACCTTAATCCCTAACTACCTGCCCGAGGGCGTATCGGTAACATTGCAGACCGAGAACGGTGCTATGGGCATGGGCCCCACCCCCGAGGAGGGCAAGGAGGATAAGAACCTTATCAACGCTGGTGGTGGTGCCATCACGTTGAATCCCGGTGCCTGCACCTTTGACTCGGCTACCTCGTTTGCCATCATCCGCGGCGGCCATGTGAACGTTTCGTTCCTGGGCGCCCTGCAGGTCGATGAGAAAGGCAACCTGGCCAACTGGATTATCCCTGGCAAGATGGCTCCCGGCATGGGCGGCGCTATGGACCTCGTCGTGGGTGCCAAGCGTGTGATCCTCACCATGGAGCACACCCAGAAGGGTAACCCCAAGATCTTGAAGGAGTGCACACTGCCCCTCACCGCTGCCGGTCAGGTCAACATGATTATCACCGAGATGGGTGTGATGGACATCACCCCCGAGGGTATCGTGCTGCGTGAGCTGCATCCCGAGTTCACCGTCGAGGATGTGCAGGCCGCTACCGAGGCCAAGCTGATCATCTCGCCCGACCTCAAGCCCATGGATATCTAATTTTTATCCCTTTTATCACATGGATTACCAGTTTCTAAAAGTTGAGCACAACGGTGGCATCACCGTCATGAAGGTGTCGGCTCCCAAGTCGCTCAATGCGCTCAACTCCACGATACTCAAGGAGATGGACGACTTTATCGACCATCTTGACAAGGCCACGCGTGTGCTCATCATCACGGGCGATGGCGAGAAGTCCTTTGTCGCTGGTGCCGACATCAGCGAGATGGCTCACCTCAACGAGCAAGAGGGCTTTGAATTTGGCCGTCTGGGCGCACAGGTATTCCGCAAGATCGAGTTGCTGCCCACGCCGGTTATTGCCGCTGTCAACGGCTTCGCGCTGGGCGGCGGTTGTGAGCTGGCGATGTCCTGCGACATCCGCATCGCTTCGAGCAAAGCCAAGTTCGGCCAGCCCGAGGTGGGTCTGGGCATCATTCCCGGCTTCTCGGGTACTCACCGACTGCCCAAGCTCATCGGCCAGGGCTATGCCAAGGAGATGATCTACACCGGCAAGGTGATCCGCGCCGATGAAGCCCTGCGCATTGGTCTGGTCAATGCCGTCTATGAGCCCGAGGAACTGATGGACAAGGCCATGGAAATGGCTCAGATGATGCTCAAGAACGCTCCCGTGGCCATCCGCTTGGCCAAGCAGAGCATCAACGAGGGCTACGACCTGGATGCCGATGGCGCTATCGGGCTGGAGAACAAGCTCTTTGGCCAATGCTTTGCCACTAGGGACCAGAAGGAAGGTATGGACGCGTTCCTCAACAAGCGCAAGGCCGATTTCACTGGAGAGTAAAAAACAACATTAATCAATCACATAAAAAATAGAAAAGAATAACAGTATTATGAAAATTTGTGTTATTGGAACAGGTACGATGGCCAAGGGTATCGTCAAGGCATTTGCCGCCAAGATGCCCGTGGTCATGAAGAGCCGCACCCAGGAGAGCCTGGACAAGGCGATGGCTTCGATCTCTAAGGGCTACAACAAGCTCGTCGAGAAGGGTAAAATCACCGAGGATGCCATGAAGGCCATCCTGGCTAACATTACCACGACGACTGACTATGCCACGTTTGCCGATGCCGACCTCGTTATCGAGGCTGCCGTTGAGAACATGCAGTTGAAGAAGGACGTGTTTATGGAGCTTGACAAGATCTGCAAGCCCGAGACCATCTTTGCCACCAACTCGTCATCGCTCTCCATTACCGAGATCGCCGCTTGCACCAGCCGTCCCGCTCAGTTCATTGGCTGCCACTTCTTCAATCCCGCCGACCGCATGGCGCTCGTCGAGGTCATCAAGGGTCAGCTCACCAGCGATGAGACCGCTCAGTGCATCATCGACCTGACCACTCAGATTGGCAAGACCCCCGTGCCCGTTAACGAGGCTCCTGGTTTTGTCGTTAACCGCATTCTCATTCCCATGATCAACGAGGCAGTGGGAATTCTGGCCGACGGTATCGCCAGCGCCGAGGATATCGACAAGTGCATGATGCTGGGTGCCAACCATCCCATGGGACCCCTCGCACTGGCCGACCTCATCGGTAACGATGTGAACCTGGCTATCATGGAGGTGCTCTACAACGAGTTTGGCGATCCCAAGTATCGTCCTCACCCGCTGCTGCGCAAGATGGTGCGTGCAGGTCTGCTGGGCCGCAAGACCGGTGAAGGCTTCTACAAGTATTAATGAATTCAGTTTTAAGTTGTAAGTTTTAAGTGATATTACCTCTTTCAGGCGATACTAACCTTACTGACAACTAAAAACTAAAAACTTTATAAGAAATGGATTTTAGCTATTCTAAGACTGAACAACTGTTCCTGCAGATGGTTCGCTCCTTTGCAGAGAACGAGGTGAAGCCCCTTGCCGCCGAGATTGATGAGCAGGAACGCTTCCCTATCGAGACCGTCGAGAAAATGGGTAAGCTGGGCATGATGGGTATCCCCGTCCCCAAGCAATATGGCGGTGCCGGTGGTACCGTGCAGATGTATATCATGGCTGTTGAGGAACTCTCTCGCGTGTGTGCCACTACGGGTGTTGTCCTCTCGGCCCACACCTCGCTGTGTGTCGCACCCATCATGGAGCACGGCACCGAGGAGCAGAAGATGAAGTACCTGCCCAAGCTCGCATCGGGCGAGTGGATTGGCGCCTTTGGCCTCACCGAGCCCAATGCCGGTACTGATGCTGCCATGCAGCAGACCACCGCTGTTGACGCTGGAGACCACTGGGTGCTCAACGGCTCCAAGATCTTTATCACCAACGCCTCCAACGCCCACGTCTTTATCGTGATGGCCATGACCGACAAGTCACAGGGCACCAAGGGCATCTCGGCCTTTATCGTCGAGAAGGGTATGCCTGGCTTCTCCATCGGCAAGAAGGAGTTGAAGATGGGTATCCGCGGCAGTGCTACCTGTGAGCTGATTTTTGAAAACTGCATCGTCCCCAAGGAGAACCTGCTCGGACAGCTGGGTAAGGGCTTCAAGATTGCTATGATGACCCTGGACGGTGGCCGCATCGGTATCGCTTCCCAGGCACTGGGTATTGCCCAGGGTGCCATGGACGAGACCGTCAAGTACACCAAGGAGCGCAAGCAGTTTGGCCGCTCGATTGCCAAGTTCCAGAACACCCAGTTCCAGATGGCCGACCTCAAGACCAAGGTCGAGGCTGCCCGTCTGCTCGTGCGTAGCGCCGCTTGGAAGAAGGACATGCACCTGCCCTACAGCGCTGATGCCGCTATGGCTAAGCTCTTTGCTGCCGAGACCGCAATGGAAGTGACGACCAAGGCCGTACAATTCCACGGTGGCTATGGCTACACCCGTGAATATCCCGTTGAACGCATGATGCGTGATGCCAAGATTACCGAGATCTATGAGGGTACATCCGAGGTTCAGCGCATGGTCATTGCCGGTCAATTGTTTAAATAAATCAGCTCTTAGGCATCAGGCGTTAGGCATTATAGGTGGCATCTGCTTCCCTAAAGCCTAAGACCTAAAACCTAAAGCCTTATAAAGAACAAAATTATGAATATTATAGTTTGTATCAAACAAGTTCCCGATACCACCGTTGTCAAGATTGACCCCGTGAAGGGTACTCTGATTCGTGAAGGCGTACCCAGCATTATGAACCCTGATGACAAGGGCGGTCTCGAACTCGCCTTGAGACTCAAGGACCAGTTCGGTGCCAATGTCACAGTAATCTCGATGGGTCCTCCCCAAGCCGACGTCATGCTGCGTGAGGCCCTGGCCATGGGCGCCGACCGTGCCATCCTGCTGAGCGACCGCAAGTTTGCCGGTGCCGACACACTGGCCACTTCCTATGCCCTGTCAGGCCTGTGCCGCGTCCTGGACTATGACCTCATCATCGCTGGCCGTCAGGCCATCGACGGTGACACTGCCCAGGTGGGTCCCGAGCTCGCTGAGCATCTGGGTCTGCCCCAGATCACCTATGTTGCCGACGCCAAGGTGCTTGACAACGGCAACCTGCAGGTCGATAAGGAGAACGAAGACGGCATTCAGGTCCTCGAGGTCGAGGGCAAGTGCCTGTTGACCGTGCTCGCATCAGCCTTTGAACCCCGCTACATGAGCGTCAGTGGCATCATGGAGGCCTATGACAAGGAAGTCGAGGTGTGGAGTGCCGACAAGATCGACGTTGATGAGGGTAAGCTGGGTCTTGCCGGCTCGCCCACCAAGGTGTTCAAGTCCTTCCCCAAGGCCATGAAGGCTCCCGGTGAGGTACACGAGGTGACCCCCGAGGAGGCTGTTGAGCTCATTGTTAATCAACTCAAAGTTAAACACATTATCTAAAAGTCACATGTCCAAACAACTAAAAACAACAAACAACAACTTGAACAACAGGTGATATTTTGTCTTTTTGTTGTTGTTGGAGCTGTTCAATGTTGTTAAGGTTGTTTGATATAACAGAATCGCATTATGGATAAGAAAGATTATAAGAACGTATTCGTTTTTGCCGAGCAACGCGAAGGTGTCATCCAGCCCGTTGCATTTGAACTTTTAGGTAAAGCGCGTGACCTGGCCGATGCACTCGGCGAGAAGGTGGTTGCCATGCTCCTGGGCTGCGGCATCAAGGATCAGGCTCAGGCTCTTATCGAGCAGGGTGCCGATGAGGTGATTGTCGTTGACGCTCCTGAGTTGAAGGATTTCCTGAGCGAGCAGTACTCACAGGCCGTTGGTCAGATCATCACCGAGCGCAAGCCCAGCATCGTGCTCTATGGTGCCACCACCATTGGTCGTGACCTGGCTCCCCGCATCGCTTCGCGCCTCAAGACGGGTCTTACCGCTGACTGCACCAAGCTCGAAATCGAGCCCGACAAGGATGGTGAACCCGAATTCCGCATGACACGTCCCGCATTTGGCGGTAACCTGATGGCTACCATCATCTGCCCCAACAACCGTCCCCAGATGTCAACCGTTCGCCCCGGTGTGATGCAGAAGATGCAGCGCCAGGAGGGCCGTCAGGGCACCGTTACCGAGTTCCAGCCCACCTTCGACGCCAGCAAGTTCAAGGTGAAACTCGTCAAGACCATCAAGGCCGACAAGCAGGTGGCCGACATCAGCGAGGCCAAGATCCTCGTCAGCGGTGGCCGCGGTGTGCATGACAAGGAAGGTTTCGACAAGCTCCAGGCTCTGGCCGACGTCCTCGGCGGACAGGTGGCTTCGTCGCGTGCCATGGTTGACAATGGCGTGATGCCCCACGAGGTACAGGTAGGTCAGACCGGTAAGACCGTTCGCCCCAATCTGTACATGGCTTGCGGTATCAGCGGTGCCATCCAGCACCTCGCTGGTATGGAAGAGAGCGACTTCATCATCGCCATCAACAAGGACAAGTTCGCCCCCATCTTCAGTGTCGCTGACCTGGGCATCGTGGGCGACCTCCACAAGATTGTCCCCATGTTGACCGAGCGCATCAAGAAGGAACTCGAGAAGTAAACCATACTATCGACCGACTATAGAGCAGGGCGGGGCCACCACGGCACCCGCCCTGCTCTCATCATGGAATAATCAGTGAGCAAGTTATCTGCTAGCAAAACCTAAATGAAAAACATTGGTGCCCAGGGAGAGTCCCGTTAGGGACGACCAGGGCATAGGCAGGGGTGTAACGAGGCGAAGCCGAGTGCAACCCCTGCGATTGTCAAGGCACTCGCCCAAGCCCCATCGGGGCGGCAGTATGTTGATGATGATGAGCCTGTCGCCCCGATGGGGCTAAATATTGGGGGTGCTGACTTGATGCAGGGGTTCCGTTCGGCTTCGCCTCACTACACCGCCTGCCTATGACCTGGCCAGCCCTAACGGGCTTCAGCTTCGCTCAACACCCTGCCTATGATCTGGCCAGCCCTAACGGGATTCAGAGTAAGCCCCTTCACGAGAAACCGCCAGAAAGACATTGATATCGAAGCGCTTATGGAACCTTGGCAAATTTTCCGCGGACACCAATAAATGAAAAACAACAATTAGGGTGCCTGGGGAAAGTATAGCAGGTCGAAGGCCTGCTAGAACACGCTGCTCACTATGAATGATTGCAGTGTGTCCCATTGTTGAAAACGTAAAATCTCACTAACAGGAAACCGTGTAAATCCGAAGTGCTACTCCCGATTTACATTGTAAATCCGAAGTAGTACTCCCGATTTGCACGATTTAAACGCAATATAATCAATCAAATAACATTTTTTTTGTTGAAAAATTAGAAGGATAACCGAGAATAGTTGGACTATGCCTTTTATCGTGTGTGGATGAGGGCATTGTAGAGCGTGAAGAGGTGGGCGACTACTTCGGGCTCGGTTAGTGATGTGGGGAAGCCGTAGGCGGCCATGACGGCGCGGTCGTTGTCACGGTGGGCCTTGCGCAGTTGGGGCGGCATGGTCACGGGGTCATATAGGTCGGCCAGACTGCTGTCGGGGTACAAGGCGCGGGCGTCGAGGATGGCCTGTGCCGCCTGCTCTATCGCGAGGCGCTGTTCTGGGGTGACCTCGGGCCACGGGAAGTTATTGTAAACCACATCCTTGCTATAGCGGTAATCACTCTTTAATCGACCACACACGGCTCTCATCCACGCCATGTGAACTGTCGATTCCAGTACACCCAAGTGGTACAACGATGCGTCAGGTATGATTAAGACCAGATTACTTGCAAATACTTCGGGCGGCATGAAGCCCATGGGTACATAGGAGCGTCGTTCAGATGAAACACTGGGCACAATGATATAATTGCCCTTAGGCATATTTTCGACATGGAATCGCGTTGGGTAATCAGCGAGCTTAATCGTGGATGATCTTTTACTTGCTAATCTCATTTCTCTTACAGCTTCTACTCGCTTGAGGCAATGAGGCATGCTGCGCAACTCAGCAGGGCTGCAATCTCCCAACCACAGGCAATAACGGGGCTTCTGCTTTATAAACTCAATAGCGCCATACCATGGACGGAAATATTGCTCTGATTTGGGTTCCAACTTAATGAATTCCTGCATTTCTTCTCGCTCAAACAGGTAGTAGCCACCGTCTATCGGTTGATTACCAATGCCTATCTCGGGCACATCACACAGGGGCTTGCTGCGGCTGCCGACGAACACGTCGGGACCATCAATCAGGTAGGCATTGATGTGGCTTGCAGGGATTGTTTTGTCGTTGTCATAAATGACTTTGTCCTTCTTATCCTCACAACTGAAGCCGACGATGACACAATGCACATGGGCCTTGATTTTGGCCTCGCTGTCCCAGCGGAATGTGCGGTGGGCAAAATTGATGACGATGCCATCCTGCATGAGTGGTTCCCACAGGTTGGCTACCTGCTCGCCCTGACAGATGGAGTTGGTCGAGACAAGGGCCGCCTTGACCGCAGTACCCCGCATCAGGTCGGCAGCTTTCTTGTACCAGCCGCACACATAATCCATGTTGCCAATGTTTTTCCACTTTGAACCGAACACGTTAATCAAGTCTTGTTTCTGCTCGGCTGTTGCCATTCGGGCACCAATAAACGGGGGGTTGCCCATGATGTAGTCGGGCAGGCGAGGCTGCAAGTCAGATGATTCGGATTGTTCAGTTGAAGGGTTAAAGAGGGTGCGCCAGTCGATGCGCAGGGCGTTGCCCTCGGTGATGTTGGGATAGGTCTTGAGGGGCAGAAAGTCGATGTCGCGGGCCACGATGCGCTCGGTCTCGGCCAGCATCTGCGCCTCGCTGATCCACAGGGCAGTGGTGGCGACCGTCTTGGCAAAGTCGTTGATCTCGATGCCATAGAACTGGTGTATGCTCACGCGCACGGGGTTCTGGAACTCGCCACCGATAAACATGGCCTCGCCCTCATACAGGGAACGTATCAGCCTGTTTTCCAGCCGTCGCAACGACAGGTAGGTCTCGGTCAAGAAGTTGCCGCTGCCACAGGCGGGGTCGAGGAAGGTGAGGCTTGACAGCCGCTCCTGGTAGTCGAGCAGGCGGCGACGGCGCTTGTTAGCGACTTTCTCGGCGAGGATGTCATCGAGCTCGTCTCTCAAGTCGTCGAGGAAAAGCGGGTCGATCACCTTGTGGATATTCTCGATGCTGGTGTAGTGCATCCCGCCGCAGCGGCGGGTATCGGGGTTGAGGGTGCTCTCGAACACGGCACCGAAGATGGTGGGTGAAATCTCGCTCCAGTCAAAGTCGAGCGAGGCGTGTTGCAGGAGCAACTGGCGTATTTCCTCGTTGATGCGCGGTATCTCGATGTCGCCGCTGAACAGGCCGCCGTTAGCATAGGGGAAGGCCGCCAGGTCGTCCTGCAAGTAGGGGTCTCGATCGTCCAGCGGGGTGTCGAGGGTCTGGAACAGGCGCACCAGGGCGTGGCGCATGTCCATCGTGTCATAGCGGGCGAGGTAGTCATGGAACATGTCATGACGGCCAAAGATGCCCGCATCCTCGGCATACAGGCAGAACACCAGCCTGACGCACAGCACGTTCAACGAGCGCAACGACTCGGCATTGGTGGGATCCCTGTATTGCTTGAGCAGGGCATCATAGAGCTTGCCCACGATGGCACCGGCCTGCATCGACACCTGCATCTCGCGCTCCAGATGCTCGGCTCCTGTCTCGACGAGGAAGCGCAGGCGGTAGTATTCCTTACCCAGGTCGGCCAGGCGTATCTCAAACGGGTCCCCGTCGGGGTGCTCCATGTCATAGACGAGAAAAGTCGAGAAGTTGCATGTCACGATCCAGCGGGGGCGCTTGCTGTAGGGCAGGGCAGCGCTGTATCGCTGGGCTTGCTGGAACGGTGTGAGCTGGGTGCCATCACTCTGCTTGATGGGTGCCAGCAGGTCTTTGTCAAGGCTCTTTTGCTCAATCATGGTGTGGGTGCGCTCGATGTAGCCATCGATAAATGAGGTGTGGTCGAGCTTCACCTGGTTCTCAAAGGTTATGAACGTCGATGGCTCGTTGACGCCAAAGACCTCGGTGAGCAGTTCGAGCCAAAAGGTCTGGCTCTCGCCCTTCTCGTATCCACGGCCCTGCCAGCGCTTGGCAAAGCGCTCGGCGGCCTGTGCAATCTGTTTCTCGCTCTTATTCATGTCATGTAATGGTATTTCTCTTTTTTTCTTGTGTTGACAAAGGTAATATTTTTTTTGTGAAATGAGTTGTTCAAGTTGTGGAAGTTGTCGTTAATCCGGTAACTGTATGGCTTAGTATTTATTGTATTTATAGTTTTCCTTTACTTTGTTGTCGTTTTCGTTTGATGGTTGTTGTTGGTCGGGAGAAAATGACTACATTTGCGGTGGTATTGAATTAAAATAACAATGGATATGAAAAAGTATATTAACGTATTGGCGTTGGCCCTGGTCGTTGCCGGTGGCCTGTTGACGGGTTGCAAGAGCGCCCAGGATGTGGCGTGGGTCAAGGATCCCGCGATGGATTCGAGCCAGTTTGTGAACATCACCGACGTGGTGCCCGACGCGATTCTTGAGATACGCTACTACAGCACCTACAACTTTGTGGGCGCGAGGATTGATGGCTATGAGGAGCCGGTGGCGCTGATGACACGCCAGGCTGCCGATAGCCTTAGGGCCGTGAGCTTGGACCTGAAGCGTCATGGCTATGTGCTGAAGATCTATGACGCTTACCGTCCCCAGCGCGCCGTGGACCATTTCCTGCGCTGGGCGCTCGACGAGACCGACACGGTATCGAAGGCCTATTTCTATCCGCGGCTGACCAAGAAGCAGGTGTTTGATGGCGAATATGTCGCCGAGAAGAGTGGTCACTCACGTGGCTCGACGGTGGACCTGACCCTCGTCGATATGAAGACGGGCAAGGACCTGGACATGGGCGGCACATTTGACTGGTTTGGCATCGAGAGTCATCCCGACTATGGTGGCGGCAACCCCGAGACGCTGGACTTCCAGCAGACGGTGCCCACCTTTACCAGCGAGCAGTTCTACAACCGCATGGTGCTGCGCTCGGCCATGATGCGCCACGGCTTCAAGCCGCTGGACAACGAGTGGTGGCACTTCACGTTGAAGGATGAGCCCTTCCCCGGCACCTACTTCAACTTCCCCGTCCGCACCCTCAAGTAACAAATCTTCCAATAGAACCTCACACTAAGGGGGGGCTAAGCCGCTAAGGTTGAATATATCATTCCTTAGCGGCTTAGCGCGTTAACATGTTTGCTTGAAAGGGTTACCTCAAGGTAAAGGTCTTGCGCTGCACATCGCGGCTGTTGGTGCCCACCATGACCTCAAAGTCGCCAGGCTCACACACATAGTTCAGATCCTTGTCGTAGAACTTGAGCAGGTCGGCGTTGATGGTGAAGGTGACGTTGCGGCTCTCGCCAGGCTTGAGGGTGATGCGCTCAAAGCCTTTCAACTCCTGCACGGGGCGAGCGATGCTGCCCACCATGTCGCGGATGTAGAGTTGCACGACCTCGGTGCCCTCGCGGTTGCCCGTGTTGGTGACGGTGACCGTTGCGGTGATGTTGCCGCCCCTGGTCATGGCGTTGTTGCTGAGCGTGAGCTGGCCGTAGTCAAAGGTGGTGTAACTCATGCCGTAGCCGAAGGGGAACAGCGGGTCGTTGGGCACGTCCAGATAGTTGGTGGTGAACTTGGTGAACCACTTGGGGTTGGGACGGCCCGTGTTCAGGTGGTTGTAGTAGATGGGTATCTGGCCCACGCTGCGAGGCATGGTCACGGTGAGTTTGCCGCTAGGTGCCACGTCACCAAATACCACGTCACAGATGGCATCAGCCGCCTCACTGCCGCCAAACCACACGTTCAAGATCGTGGGGATGTTCTCCACCTCCCAATCCATCACCGTGGCACGGCCCGAGAAGTTGAGCAGCACGATGGGCTTGCCTGTGGCCTTGAGCGCCGTGAGCAGGTCCTTCTGTGCATCCAGGATTGACAGGTCGCTGCGGGAACTGCTCTCGCCCGACATCTCGCTGGGCTCGCCCATAGCGGCAACAATCACGTCGCATTGCTGTGCGATGCGCACGGCCTCGTCGCGCATGACATCAACTGGACGGTTGTCGCGCATCTCGCGTCCAAACATCGTCGAGTTTTTCTCCAGCTCGGCATCATAGCACACGTTACATCCCTTGGCATACATCACCTCGGCCTTGTTTCCCACCGCGCGGCGCATGGCTTCGAGCAGGGTGCTGTAGCGGTCGCTGGCAGCGGCCACGCTCCACGTGCCGGGCATGTTGGCGCGGGTGTTGGCCAGTGGACCCACCAGCGCAATCTTGCCCTTGCGTTGCAGCGGCAACACGTTATCCTTGTTCTGCAGCAGGACAAAGGTCTCGGTGGCCAACTGGCGTGCTGCGGCACGATGCTCGGCGGTATAAATCTCTTTCTTGGCCCGCTTGGCATCCAGATAGCGGTAGGGGTCGTCAAACAGGCCCAGCTTGTACTTGGCCTCCAGGATGCGGCGGCAAGCCTTGTCAATGTCTTGTAGTGTCACCTTACCCTCGTTGAGCGATTGCTCCAGGGTGCCCAGGAAACCATCGGCCACCATGTCCATGTCGGTGCCCGCCTTGAGGGCGAGGGCACTCACGGTCTGCAGGTCGCCCATGCCGTGGTTCATCATCTCGCTGATGGCCGTGTAGTCGGTCACGACAAAGCCGTCAAAGCCCCAGCGGTCACGTAGCACCTCGGTCATGAGCCAGCGGTTGCCCGTGGCGGGGATGTAGTCGATGACGTTAAATGAGGTCATGAAGCTACCAGCCCCAGCGTCCACACCGGCCTGGTAGGGTGGAAAATACTCGTTGAACATGCGCACGTGGCTCATGTCCACCGTGTTGTAGTCGCGTCCGGCCTCGGGGGCGCCATACAGGGCAAAGTGCTTTACACAGGCCATCATCGAGGTCTTGTCGGCCAGGTCGGCACCTTGATAGCCTTCAATCATGGCGCGGCAGATGGCTGCACCCAGGAAGGGGTCCTCACCGTTGCCCTCACTCATGCGTCCCCAGCGCGGCTCACGGCAGATGTCCACCATGGGACTGAAGGTCCAGCAGATGCCGTCGGCAGTGGCCTCGATCGAAGCGATGCGTGCCGAGTTGCGGATGGCGTCCATGTCCCAACTCATCGACATGGCAAAGGGGATGGGGAACACCGTCTCATAGCCGTGAATCACATCCATACCGAAGATCAAGGGAATGCCTAGCCGGCTCTGCTTGACTGCCACTTCCTGCAAGGCGCGTATGCTCTGCACGCCCTTCATGTTGAACAGACCGCCCACCTGGCCGGCCTTGATCTTGCCCACCACGTCACCGCTCACCGTCGAGCCGGTGATGATGTCGCCCGTTACGGGCAGATTGAGTTGTCCGATTTTCTCTTGCAGGGTCATTCTGCTCATCAGGTCATTGATAAACTGGTCCATCTTGGCTTGATCTACTGCATGGGCCGTCAAGGCGCACAAGGCCACGGCCAGTGTGAATAAAATACTCTTGAATCTCATCATTCTTATTTAGTTGTTAGTTGTTAGTTGTTAGTTGTTAGTGCTCCTAAAGCCTAGTTTCTCAAGTCCCTGCTGCACCTCGGGGCAGCTCATGAACAGCCGCCACAGCAGCCCCGTGCGGTAGTTCTCGATCATCGGGGCGATGGTGCACTGGTCGATGGCCAGGTAGCGGGGCAACGTCCATCCGCTCACGGGGCTGAAGGCGTCATAGAAGCCATATTTGCCCCAAATCGACTCGCCGCGGCTGTAGAAACCCTTGAGGGCCGCCATCGACTGCTCGGGCGTGTAGGGGAACGAGGACAAGGCTGCCGTGGGTGTGATCACACCCAAGTCGTTGCCTGGGCTGTGGGCCGAATAGCCCTCGGTCGAGTAACTGGCCGTCAGGCCCCAGCAGTTGGGACCATAACCCGAGTGATGCTTGGGATTCTCTACGCAATACTGGTAATTGCTCAAGGCGTGGTTGCGCACCACGTTCCAGTAGTCGGCATACTGGTCTTTGAGCCCCTTGGGATTCAGCCCGATCCAGCTGTAGTGA
The DNA here is from genome assembly GCA_947165485.1 of uncultured Prevotellaceae bacterium. Lineage (GTDB taxonomy): Bacteria > Bacteroidota > Bacteroidia > Bacteroidales > Muribaculaceae > Sodaliphilus. The sequence goes on along the minus strand of CAMVAP010000043.1, from coordinate 7,702 downwards.
GCCCAAAAGAGGGGACCGCCCGTCTGCTCGGCACCATTATGTTTCAGCTCCAGTGGATAGCCGTAGGGGGCGGCATCACTCTTGATGCCCCCGCTGCGCGCCCAGCCCTTGTGATAGCACGATGCGGGTACGCTGTGGGTGGGCGAGGCTGCCGCCAGCACATACACGATGAGGCACTCGTTGTAACCTTCCAGCGGGAAATTCATCTCCCATTGATACTCGGGAGACCAGTGCCAGTAGATGACATCCTGCCCACCTCGTGTGTACCAGTCAAACTCCATGCCTTGCCACAGGGTGTCGATGCGTTGAGCCAGGTTCTTCTCTTTCTCAACCTCACGGTTCAGATACTGGCGTGCGCACAGCAGACCCTGCATGAGGAAACAGCTCTCCACCAGGTCACCGCCATTGTCTTTCTGGCCGAAGGGTTTTACCTTGCCCGTGGGGCCATGCAGCCAGTGTGGCCACACGCCATGGAAGCGGTCGGCTCGTTCCAGGAAATCCACGATGCGCGTTAGCCGTTCCACGCCCTGATCACGGGTGATGAAGCCACGCTCCATCGCCACAATCAGTCCAGCGATGCCAAATCCGCTACCGCCCGTGGTGACCACATCCTGGTCATGTTCGGGATAATTACCGTCCAGGTGGATGCGCTCGGGCGCCATACCCGACGTGGGCTCGGCACCGTCCCACATGTAATTGAAGTGGGTGCGCTGGATATAATCCAGCATCGCGTCATCGCTGGCAAACGTGGTGGGCCGTTGCTGCTCCTGTGAGGTGGGGGTATCAGGCTCATTGGGCGTGGAATTGGAACCACTCTTCCCACCACATGAACTGGCAGCCAGCAGCACCACGAGGGCTAGAGATTGAAGAAGAGTTAAATGGATCATAGAACTATTATTATGGGTTAATGTTGACGATTCTGGAGAGGGGACTGCGTCCGGTCTCGGCAAGGGCCTCGATGGCAAAACAGTAACCAGTGCCCAGGTCTAGACCGCGCAGGTCATATTGTGTCTCGCCATTGACAGTGATGCAGTGGTAGAGTTTATCGGGAGCGATGCCATAGTAGATATTGTAGCCGTAGGCACCCTCGACTGGCGACCACGTGATCATGGCATTACGGCGGTCGTTCTTGTCACGCTTGACGTTGAATCGCTTGACCGCAGCGGGAGGAGTGCCCGGTGCCAACCCAAAGGCCCGCACCTCGCTCAGGCAGAAGTGACCGCCCGAGGGCACATGGATGTTCTCGATGCGCAGGTAGCGCGTGTGCAGCGCTTGGCGCAGCTCAATATAGTCGTGGGGCACATCCCGGTCGTTGCCACTCTTGTCCACCACGAGTGTCCAGTGCTCACCGTCATCGCTGGCGAGGATGCGGTACTGGTAGTAGATGTCGTTGGCTCGGTTGTGCTGTACCGTCTTGTGTTCATAGAAGTTGAGCTGTAAGGCGTGTACCTCACGTGGGCCGCCCAGATTTATCTCAATCCATTCCTGGTCGCTGCCGCTGGTCGCGCTCCAGTAGGTGCGCATGTTCTCGTCGGTGAGGCTGGCCGCACTCAAGGTGCTGTCGCTGCTCGACACGGTGCACGTCTTGCCATAAGTCAACAGCATCCAGCCCGTGAAGCGGTCGGCAGGATTCTTCATGTTGTGGTCGGCATTCCAGGTGGGATAGTCGCCAAAGGCCGTGACCGTGTACATCACGCCATCGGTGTCAAATGCCGTGGGGTAGAGCCCAATGCGGCGCTCAAACTTGTACTTGAGCGACAACATGCATGTGCCCACGTGCCAGTAGTTGCCATGCAGGTCGGTAAAAGTGCCGCCATGTCCCACGCCCTGCACAAAACCGCCTGGCTTGTAGCTCATGGGGTTGTGCCTCTGATAGGTGAACGGTCCCAAGGGGTTGTCTCCCACATACACACCGTCGGCATAGACCTTGAACTCGGTTCCCGGCGCTCCATACTGGAAATAGTATTTGCCACCATGCTTGGTCATGAATGCCCCTTCCATGAAGGGCTTGAGTGTCACCTCATCGTCATTGTTCATGCCGAACCGTTCCCAGCCATGATCGTCGGGCTGCAAGAGCACCAGGTCATGGATTTTGCTGATGGGTGTGAAGTCCTGGCGGCTGATCTCAACGCCCTTGACGGGGTATTCGTTGCTGGAGCCATAGTACTCGTAGAGGCGGCCATCATCGTCGAGAAAGATGTAGGGATCCCAGGTGGGAAGAGTGTTGCGCTCCACAGCGCGGCGCCAACGTCCGCTCTTGGGTGCCGTGGTGTACCAGATGGGTAGCCCCTCATAGGTGGAACCCGTGTAGAACAAGGTGTCGCCCACGACCCATGCCGCGGGAGCGCACTCGTCATCATCGGTGGGGTAGCGCTGGAATGAGGCTTGGACAAAGTCCCAGTCGCTCAGGTTACGCGAGTAGTGGAAGCCGCCCTGGTTGGTCGAGAACAGGTAGTACTCGCCCTTGTAGGTAAGACCCATCGGGTCGGCTGACGAGCGGAAGGAACCGCCCTGACGGGTGTTGTTGTTCCAAGGCTCGTAGTTGTAACTGATGTTGAGAGGATTACAATAGGTGGAGGTGGAGGCGTCGCTAGGGTCGTACCAGCGCGTGGCTTGGGCCTGACGGCGCGGCGCGGCGATGCTGCCGCTGCCCTTGGGGGGCAAGGTGATATCGACCTCGCGTCCGTGTCGGGTAACCACGGTCATTTCCTTGCCTGGATAATAGACACACAGCAGCGTGTTGTGGTCGGTACCCGTGATGGCAAAACGCCCATCGACATCGGTATTGCAATGGGCGGGGCTGTAGAGCCACATTACCGTGGCCCCCTCCAGTGGATGCCCCTGTGTGTCGGTTACCTGGCCGGTCACTTGATAGCTGGTGACGACAGGAATATAGTAGTCGCTCACCTGGCCCTTGACCACCTTGACCGAGTCGGTGGCGGCGCTGGCATTCAGCATGATGCACACGGCTAATAGGGCAAGAAAACGGTTCATTGTCTGGTGTTTAATTGATAAAAACAGGCAGGATGATGCCCGAGGGCGTGTCACCCTGCCTGCCATTATGAAAAAGAATTACTACTAGATTATTCTGACTTGGGATCGTTGGCGAGCGTGGGTACGGTCTGCAACTGCGACAGGGGCAGGGGATAGTACTTCACGTTCTCGTTCCACCCGCTCAGCACGCTGGCAGCGAGCCCTGTGCGCACGAGGTCATTGTATCGCTCACCCCACTCACACACGAGCTCCATGCGGCGCTCATCAAGGATCTGCTCGGCAGTGACGTTGGTCATCGTCGGCATCTGGGCACGGGTGCGCACCTGGTTGAAAGGCTGATCGCCATTCTTGCCCTGGCGCACCTTGGCCTCGGCATTGATGAGCAGCACCTCGGCATAGCGCAAGATGCGGATGTTGTTGTTGGAGCCATACTTGCTGCGGCCAGGGGTTAACTGGTTCCTCGGGGTGTAGGCCTTGCCGTTCCATGTGTTGGTGTTGTTGACATTGCCCATCACGTTGATCTCGTCGCCATCGCGTGTGGTCGTTCCACCCACGAGCACCGAGGTCTCCAGACGGATAGTCTCACCACGGGCCTGTGCCCAGTTGATAAAGTTATCGGTGATGCCCACAAAGTTCCATCCTCCCAGGTTGCCAGGACCCTGGAACACAAACCACATGTCGGCATCAACTTCCTCGCCACTGCCCTGACCGAAGTCGGTGCACTGGCATTCCAGCAGACTCTCGTTACACATCTTGCCGGGAATCTTGAACAGGTTGTAGAAGTCGCCGTAGAGCTGGAACTTGTTGCTGGCGATGATGTCGTCGGTCAAGGCCTCGGCTTGGGCATACTCTCCGCGGTTCAGGCGGATCTTGGCTGCCAGGGCTTCGGCGGTATAGGCTGTGGCGGCACCATAGTGTGTGGCCTCGTTGGGGCGCACCTTGGGACAGTTGTCGATGGCATACTGCAAGTCTTCGAGCATGTAACGCTCAACGGCATCGCGGGTCGAGCGGGTGAGGTCACTCTGGTTGTTGTCGCGCAGGATCGTCACGTCGCCAAAGGCCTGAGTGAGCCGGTAGTAGGCGTAGGCTCGCAGGATGCGCACCTCGCCACAGTAGGCGCGGTAGGTAGCCCGGTCGGCATCGTTGGTGATATGTTCGGCATAGGAATCGAGCGATGACAGGGCACCATTGGCCACCTTGATCATGCCATAATACTGATTCCACATCTCGTTGAGACCCCAGAAGGAGTTGTCATACTTGAAGTTGCCGAAGTCCACGAGCAGGCCTTGGTCATCGACACGACCGCTCCACACATCGCCGTCACGCACGATGGTCAAGGGCCAAATCACCCAGTGCATGCCACCGGTGCGCAACTTGGCATAGACACCCGATACGGGCATGTACATCTCGCTGGTTTTGGTGTAATCGACATCCGATTCGGGCAGTGTGCTCTCGGGCAGGATGTCCATCCAGTCATTGCAGGAGGTGGCACCCACCATCAACAACCCTGCAATCATGATATATTTCAAAAATTTCATTGTTTTCTACACTTTTATGATTGTTAGTAATGCACTCTTTGTTAGAAGTCGATGGTTACACCAAAGGTGTAAGTTGCCGTCAGCGGATAAACCTCGGTATCCCAACCCTCGGCATCGCTCAACTCGGGAGTGAAGCCGTGGGCACCAAACAGGGTGAGAGGACGGTCGGCAGTGGCGCTCAGGCGCAGCGAGGGCAGGGTGTAACGGCCCATCTTGATGTTCTTGAAGGTGTAGCCCAGCGTCACGTTCTGGATGCGGAAGAAGTCGGCATCCTCAACAAAGAACGAGTTCACGCGCTGGTCGCTCACGTTCCACGAGCGAATCCAACCGGCTGCCGAGGGATACTTGTTGGTCGAGCCGGGTCCGGTCCAGCGGTTCACCACCTGGTCGTGGTCAAAGTTGTAGTTGGACTGGGCATACCGCAAGGCGCGCTTGCGGTTGAACATCTGTGCTCCGGCATTGCCGTAGGTGGTCAGCGAGAAGTCCAGGTTCTTCCACTGGAAGCCCAGGTTCAAGCTGTAGATGAAGTTGGGCAGGTAGGAGCCCAGGGTCGTGCGGTCCTCACCGTCAACGATGCCGTCACCGTTCAGGTCCTTGTACTTGAAGTCACCAGGCTGCAGGCCGTTGGCCACAGCGGTCTTGTCGGCTGCGCATTCCTGCTCGTTCTGGTAGATGCCGTCCACGACATAGCCGTAGAACGAGTTCATCTCCTTGCCAACAAACTGGTAGGTCTTGCCGCCAGCGATGTAGGGGTTACCTGCCAGGCTCTTCACCTCGTTCTTGAGGTAGGACAGATTGGCGGTGATGTAGTACTTGAAGTCCTCACCCACGCGGTCGGCCCAGTTGATGCTCACGTCAACACCGGTGTTGAGAATCTTACCGATGTTTTGCAGCAACGTGCCGTTCTCAAAGGGCAGACGCGGAGCGATAACGGCCTTGCGGGTCATGCGGTAGAACCAGTCAATGTCAACGCTCAAGCGGTTGCGCAAGGTGGCAAACTCAACGCCCACGTTGGTCTCGTCAACAACCTCCCACTTCAGGTTGGTGAAGTAGCTGTTGTTCTGGAAACCGGCGATGGTGGCGTTGCCAAACACGCCCGATGACCACGTGCCGGTCGATACCGAGCGGAAACCGTCGCTGGCAGGCACGGCGTTGTTACCCAGGCGACCCCAGCTGGCGCGCCACTTGAGGTAGTCAACGACATTCTGGTTATCCATGAAGCTCTCCTTGCTCATTACCCAGGCAGCACCAAATGAGGGGTAGTAACCCCAAGTCTCCTGATACTTGCTGGTACCGTCGGCACGGAAGGTGGCCATGAGCAGGTACTTGCCCATGTAGTCATAGTTGATACGGCCAAAGTAGCTGTTGCTGCGATAACGTGTACCGCCATCGCTGGCGCGGCGGCTGTCGCTATCGGTGCTGATGCCGATGTACTTGTAGGCGTCGTCACCGTCAACGATACCGTAGCCGATGCCGTACAGGTAGTTGTACTTGTCCTCACGCAGTGAGTGACCCAGCATCACGCCCACGTTGTGGTCGCCGAAGGTGTCCTTGTAGGTCAGCACGTTGTCCCAGATCCAGTTGTTATAGTTGGCCTCGTTCTTGCTCACCCACGACTTGTCGTTGCGTTGCACGCTGCTCACATAGTACTCGGGCATGTAAGTGCGGTTGTGGATGGCCGAGTAGTCATAGGAGTAACTCGTCCTGAAGTTCAATTTGCTGGGGATGAAAGTGATCTGAGCATAGAAGTTGGTCAGATACTTGTTGATGTTGTTCACGCTGTTCTGGTAGTTGGCTGTGGCAACAGGGTTGTAGAAGTTGTTGGTGAAGCCTACCGACTCGGGTGAAGCGTAGTGGGTGGGGAAGGTGGCGTCATTCTTCTCGTCCATCACGGGATAGATGCCAGGAGCGTTGAAGGCTTGCTGCCAGGCAACGTTGTTGGGCGTGCGCTGCTTGCCCTTGGAGAAGATGCCGTTGAAGCCCACCTTCAACCAGCTGGTAGCCTCGTAGTCGAGGGCGGCGCGGAAGTTCATGCGCTTGTAGTAGTTCTCCACATCCATGACACCATCTTGATACAGGTAGTTGATGCCGATCGAGTAGGTCGCCTTCTCTCCACCGCCAGTGATGGTCAGGCTGTGGTCGGTGATGGATGCGGTGCGCAACAGTTCCTTGTACCAGTCGGTGTTAGAACCATAGGTCCAGTTGTGGAAGTCACCGTTGCTGTAGCTGCCGCCGTAGCGGTCGATGGAAGCCTTCATCGTCGATACATAGGCATCGTAGTTGGCCTCCATCAGCATGGTGGCATATTCGCTCGACGACGCCATCTTCAACACGTTGGTGGCCTTCTGGATGCCATAGTAGCCGTTATAGGTGATCTTGGCGGGCTGGTTCTTGTTACCATGCTTGGTGGTGATGAGCACAACGCCGTTAGCGGCACGCACACCATAGATGGCGGCTGCCGACGCGTCCTTGAGCACCGACATGTCGGCGATGTCGTTGGAGTTCAGGAAGTCGATGTTGTCATAGAACATCCCATCAACGACATACAGCGGACTGCCGCTGGTAAATGAGCCGTTACCGCGGATGTGTACCTTGGGACCCTCGCCAGGAGTACCGCTGTTGACAACGTTTACGCCGGCCACTTTGCCCTGCATGGCGGCCATGGGTGATGCCGTGGGCACTGCGAGCAGCTCCTCACCCTTGACAACAGCAATGGGCGCCGTCAAGTCCTTGGCCTGGGCCGAGCCGTAACCGATAACGACCACCTCGTCAAGGTTGCGCACGTCATCGAGCAACTGAACGCTCATTATCTCGCTGGCCTCCATCTCCACGGCCTGCATGCCCATGAAGGTGAATTTAAGGATTGAGCCGTCGGGAACATTGGCAATCTCAAAGTTGCCGTCAAAGTCGGTGACTGCACCCATTGTGGTCCCGAGGACCTTCACTGTGGCACCGATCACGGGCTCGTTGACCTGGTCAACGACCGTACCTCTTACTGTCAATGCCTGAACGCTCACAATGGCGCACGAGACAAGCAGCAAGAGCATGAGAAATCTTTTTTTCATTAGCTTGTTGTTAATGATAATGGTTGATAAATAATTAAAAAGTTTTAGTTAGCCTTTTATTGTAAGGGCAAATGTATATATTTTTTAGGAAATGTCAAATAATTC
>CAMVAP010000042.1 GCA_947165485.1 uncultured Prevotellaceae bacterium | reverse complement strand
ATTATGACACACCCTCTTTTTTTATAAGCTATTGTAAAACCCGACAGTCGAAAAAAAAGGGGACATTGAGTATTGCAACAGCTTCTAAATAATGAAAAAAAGAAAAAATGTGGATGAAATGTGAATTTCTTGGAGGGAATTTAAACATTTTGACCGTTGTGAAGTCAAAAAGTGGCGCAAAACGAATTGCCGTTTGAGAAATTATGCGTATTTTTGTAAGTTAAACCTAATATCGGGGTACGCGTGCTAGCCTGGGGCGGAAAATTAGCCTGCGGTGCGCTGCCCGGAACAGATTTAAAATGTAAAAATACAACATGGACAACGATCGAATTTTAGAGATCAACATTGAGAACGAAATGAAGACCAGCTACATCGATTACTCGATGTCGGTCATCGTTTCTCGTGCGCTGCCCGACGTGCGCGACGGCTTCAAGCCAGTGCACCGCAGGGTACTCTACGGCATGGACAAGTTGCGTAACTATTCCAATGCCCCCTACAAGAAATCGGCACGCATCGTGGGTGATGTGCTGGGTAAATACCACCCCCACGGCGACTCGTCGGTTTACTTTGCTATGGTGCGTCTGGCTCAAGAGTGGGCCATGCGCTATCCGCTGGTTGACGGACAGGGCAACTTTGGTTCGGTGGATGGTGACAGCCCCGCTGCCATGCGTTATACCGAGGTGCGACTGGACAAGATGGGCGAGAGCATGATGGAGGACATGGACAAGGACACCGTCGATTTTGTGCCCAACTTTGACAACACGCTTGAGGAACCCTCGGTGCTGCCCACTCGCATCCCCAATCTGCTGGTCAACGGTGCCACAGGTATTGCTGTGGGTATGGCTACCAACATGGCTCCACACAACCTGGGAGAATGTATCGACGGTTGCCTGGCCCTGCTGGAGGACCCCGAGATGGAGGTCAGCGACCTGATGAATTACATCAAGGCCCCCGACTTCCCCACGGGTGGCATCATCTATGGATACCAGGGAGTGAAAGATGCCTTTGAGACAGGTCGAGGACGCATTGTCGTCCGTGCTAAGGCCGAAATCGAGACAGAGCACAACCACGAGCGCATTGTAGTCAACGAGATTCCCTACAATGTCAACAAGAAAGACCTCATTGAGAACATCGCACGCCTGGTCGAGGAGAAAAAAATCGAAGGCATCGCCGACATCAACGACGAGAGCGATCGCCACGGTATGCGCATCGTTATCGACGTGAAAAAGGACTTTAACCCCAATGTGCTGCTCAACAAGCTCTACAAGATGACCGAGTTGCAGTCCTCTTTCAGCGTCAACAATGTGTGCCTCGTCAATGGTCGACCCATGTTGCTCAACCTCAAGCAGTTGCTCCACTACTTCCTGGAGCACCGCCACGAGGTGGTCATCAGGCGCACCCAGTACGACCTCAAGAAGGCCAAGGAGCGTGCCCACATCCTGGAAGGTCTGATTATCGCCAGCGACAATATCGATGAGGTGATTGCCATCATCAAGAGCAGCGACTCGACCGATCACGCCATCCAGCGCCTGTGTGAGCGGTTCAACCTCACCGAGGTGCAAGCCCGAGCCATCGTCGAGATGCGCCTGCGCCAGCTCACCGGACTGGAGCAAGAAAAGCTCCACAACGAGTTGGCCGAGGTGCGCAAGACCATCGAGCACCTGCAGGCTATCCTCGACGATCCCGCCGAGTGCCGCAAGGTCATCGAGGAGGAGTTGCTTGAGGTGAAGGAGAAATTTGGCGATGAGCGCCGCACCCAGATTGTTTATTCCAGCGAGGAGATGAATGCTGAGGACTTCTACAGCGACGATCCCATGATCATCACCATCTCCCACTTTGGCTATATCAAGCGCACCCCGCTCAAGGAATACCGGGCACAAGCCCGTGGTGGAGTGGGGGCCAAGGGCAGCGACACACGCGATGAGGACTTCATCGAGTATGTATATGAAGCCACCAATCACAATTACATGTTGTTCTTCACCGCCACGGGTCGATGCTTCTGGCTGCGTGTGTTTGAAATCCCCGAGGGTACCAAGAACAGCAAGGGACGCGCCATCCAGAACCTGTTGAACCTGGATGCCGAGAACCGCATCATGGCCTTTGTCCGTGCAACGGCTTTGACCGATCCCGAGTATAACCAATCACATTATATTGTATTTGCTACCAAGAACGGTATTGTTAAGCGCACGAGCCTGAGCGCTTACTCAAGACCCCGCGCCAATGGCGTGCGTGCCTTGAACATCGCCGAGGATGACCAACTGGTAGGTGCAATCCTCACCGAGGGCAACAGCGAGGTGATCCTGGCTAACAGCAAGGGCTATGCCCTGCGCTTCCCCGAGACCAAGGTCCGTTCGATGGGACGCACCGCTACGGGTGTCAAGGGTATGACCCTGAGCGAGGGTGATGAGGTAATCGGCATGATCTGCATGAGAGCCGGAACCCGCGATGACGTCCTCGTCGTTTCGGAACAGGGTATGGGCAAACGCAGCGCACTGGAGGACTACCGCGTGACCAACCGTGGCGGTAAGGGTGTTAAAACCATTAACATTACCCCCAAGACTGGCAAGCTAATTGCAATTAAAAATGTGAACGACGATAACGACCTCGTGATTATCAACAAGAGCGGTATCGCCATCAGGCTACGGGTTAGCTCGCTACGCGTCGTTGGACGCGCCACACAGGGTGTAAGGCTCATCAACCTTGAGAAGAAAAACGACGAGATAGCAAGCGTTTGCAAGGTAGATACCGAGCCCGAGACCACCGACGAGGAAAGCGTACGCGATGCCTTCCAGAACGATGCCCTGGACACCACCCAGGGGGAGAACATCCAGGAGGCCGAGCAAAACGAAAACGAACAACAAAACGATAACGAATAAACAGTATAAACCAACTTAATTGTTAACAAAAATGAAAAAGATGATTCTTTTGGGCGCAGCCGCTATCATGGCGTTTGGCGCATCGGCTCAGATGAGCCTCGTGAAAGATTTGGCAAAGAAGGCTGGTTCGGGTAATCCTCAAGCTATGATGGAGGTGCTCCAGAACATTGAACCCGCTCTGACCAATCCCGAGTCGGCCAAGGACGTGCTCACATGGTACACCGCTGGCAAAGCTGCCTTTGGCCTGTATGACGAGTTGTACAAGATGAAACTCATGCAGCAGCCCGTGGACGACAACATGATGAACGAAGTCTTGACCAACGCTTATGCCTTCTATATGGAGGCTCTGCCTCTGGACTCTATCGTTGAGATGGATAAGAAAACTGGTATGCCCAAGCTGAATGGTGATGGAACCAAGAAGGTGAAAACCAAATACAGCAAGGAAATCATTGGTTCTCTCACCTCTCACATGGGTGATATTGCCAACGCTGGCAACGTCTATCTGCAGAACAGCGATTGGGAGAAAGCCGCCGATGCCTTTGGCAACTATGCCGACATCGCTTCTTCCGACTTCGCCATCAAGAACGGTGTAGCTGCTGCCGACAGCACCTTGAGCCAGGTGCGCTTCTTCCAGGGCTACTCGCAGTACCAGATCAAGAAGTTTGCCGAGGCCTATGAAAACTTTACCAAGGCTCGCAAGCTGGGTTATGTCGAGAACAACATTGTTGATTTCCAGACTTCATCGCTGGCCAACATGGTACAGGGCATGCTCGACAACAAGGAGTATGACAAGGCCAACAACTTCATCGACAACGCGCTCAAGAGTGATCCCATGAACGGCACGCTGCATGACATCAAGGGTTTCACTACCGAGCTGGTTGATGGTATTGATGCCGCTCTGCCTTTCTATATCAAGGCCACCGAGGTTGATCCCAATTACGCTAACGCTTTCTTTGATGTTGGCCGTTGCCTCTACTTGCAGGCTCAGAAGATTATCGATGATAATCCCACTGCCACCAACAAAGACCTGGTTCCCAAGGTTAAGCCCATCTATGATAAGGCTATCCCCTTCTTGCAGAAGGCTGTTGAACTGAACACCAATCCCGATGACAAGAAGGCCAAGAATGTGCTGGATGATATCCTTTACAAGTTTGAGGTCATGGGAGTGAAATAAGTAATTCATTTTGAATGGTTTTATGAGCGGTGAGGCCAATTGGCTCTTGCCGCTCTTTTTGATGTGTGATGGGCTTTGGATTTGCACACAAGCGGAATATTGAGTAATTTTGCAGCGTGTTTTTTCAATTGAGACTATTGTGAAGAAGATAACCACCATATTTACCTTTATACTGCTCATGGCAATGGGTGCCGCTGGCCAGCAGATCCGCATCAATGAGGCCAAGAAGGCCATCTCAGGCCTAACGATGACGGTTGATAGCTATAATCGGGCATTCAATAAACTGCAACCTGCTCTCACCGATGACGAGACCCGCAATCGTGCCGAAACTTGGGCACTGGCCAATCGCATCAAGTTAGAGCTGTATGACAAATATATGGACAATCGTCGCGTGGGCAAGAAAATTGACTTGAAGACGATGGGCCACACGCTCATCGATGCCTATGACTATGGCGTCATTGCCCTAAAACTAGACACCATACATGTGCTTGACAAGAAAGGACAACCGGTAATCGACAAGAAGACCAAGCGCCCCAAGGTCAAGACCAAGTACAGCAAGGATATCGTCAACCGTCTATTGGAGCATCACGACAATTACCGCATTGTGGGTAGTGAACTCTATAATGTCAAGGATTGGAATGGTGCTTACAAGGCATGGGATTACTATTGCCAGATGGCTGCCCGCACCGATGACCCGCGTTGGATCAAGCCTGACAGTATTGTGGCCGAGGTGCGTTACTATCAAGGCATTGCCGCTTGGCAGAAGGCCGACACCATCGATGCCGTGCGTCTCTTTAGCATCGCGCGCCACTCGGGTTATGACCACAAGGAAGCCTACGACTATGCTCTCGTGTGCCTCAGTGACTTGGGCAACGAGAAGGAGGTGATCAATCTGGCGTGGGATGCCTATATCAAGTTTGGCACCAGCGATCCCCAGTACATCCGCATCCTGATCAACAGTTTCCTTGCCCGTGAGGACTTTTCGGGAGCCAATGACCTGATTGATGAGGCTCTGGCCGCCAATCCCAATGATGACGAGTTATATAACCTTAAGGGTCTTGTGGTGGAAAACTATGATGACATCTATAAGGCTTTTCCCTTTTATCAGCGCTGCATCGAGTTGAATGACAGTAATGCCAGCGGCTTGTTCAATGTGGGACGCTTTTTCTACAACAAGGCTCAGGAGACACGGCAGCACAGTCGCCTCTATGGCAAGAAGTTGGCAGCTCAAGTCAATCCCATGTATCGTGAGGCGTTACCCTATCTTGAGAAATCCTATGCCATCAATCCTCGCAATAAGGAACTCGTCAACGCCTTGCGCGATATATACTATAAACTGGGCGAAGCCGATAAATTGCAATCTATCGAATCCGCCCAGTAATAATCGGTCAATCGCCTTGTAATATCCTCGTTAAACGGGCTTGCGGACAATGCCTCGCTTGCTGGCTCTAACAAAGTCGATGATGATGTCGCGCTCAGGGCTAGCGGGCAGCTTGGCTGCTTCTTCAAGTGACTGGGTCACATTCAACCCCGAGTCATAGATTGTGCGGTAAACGTCGGCAATCCCATCAATCTGCTCACTGCTGTAACCACGACGGTGCAGTCCCACTTTATTGATGCCCTCATAGGCGATGGGATAGCGTGCTGCCATGCAGTAGGGTGGTATGTCCTTATTGACAAGGGCGCCGCCCTGAATCATCACGTGGCAACCAATCATGGTGAACTGGTGAACCAGAGCGCCACCACCGATGATAGCCCAGTCACCGGCAACCACTTCTCCAGCGAGTTGAGCGGCATTGGACATGATGACGTGATCGCCCACAACACAGTCGTGTGCCACATGGCAATAAGCCATAATCAGGCAGTTGTTGCCCACGACGGTCTTGCCCTTGGAGGCCGTACCGCGGTGAATTGTCACAAATTCACGTATCACGGTATTGTCGCCAATGATGGCAAGGGTGTCCTCGCCCTGGAATTTAAGGTCTTGAGGAATGTCGCCCACCACAGCATTGGCATGGATGTGACAATTCTTGCCGATGCGCGCACCACTGCGCACGACGGCTCCACTGTCGATGATGGTGCCGTCTCCAATCTCGACATTAGCATCGATGGTAACAAAGGGACCAATTTTCACATTTTCCCCGATGATTGCGTCGGGGTGTACGGCGGCAAACTGATGAATATCCATATATTATTCTGATTTCTTTTAATGTTCTGTTTTTATTCTCTGTTGCTGACGGTGTCTCACTCTTATCACCTACTTGGGGTTCTTGACAATCTGTGCCATAAACTCTGCTTCGGTAACGATTCTCTCGCCCACAAAGGCATACCCCTTCATGATGGCCGTGCCACGACGAATGGGAGTCATCAGTGACAAGTGGAAGATGAGCGTGTCACCAGGAACGACCTTGCTACGGAATTTCACGTTGTCAATCTTGAGGAAATAAGTTGAATAATTCTCGGGATCGTCAACGCCACTCAATACGAGGATGCCACCCACCTGGGCCATCGCCTCTACCTGCAACACTCCTGGCATGATGGGCTCATGAGGAAAGTGCCCCTGGAAGAAGGGCTCGTTGGCTGTCACATTCTTGATGCCCACCACGTGCTTCTTTCCCTTCTCGATGATTTTATCCACGAGAAGCATGGGATAGCGATGGGGCAGCATCTGGCGTATCTGGTTGATGTCATACAGTGGCTCCTTGTTGGGGTCGTAGATGGGAGCTTGAACGTTCTGGTAACGCAACTCCTGTCGTATCTTCTTTGACAGCTGGGTATTGATGGTGTGGCCGGGACGTGTGGCAACGATGCGACCCTTCAGGGGGCGACCGATGAGGGCCAGGTCGCCCAGCACATCGAGCAGTTTGTGTCGTGCCGGCTCGTTCTTGAAGGCCAGTGGCTTGTTGTTGAGGTAGCCCAGCTCATTGGCATCCTTGTGGGGCACTTTCATCACGTCGGCCAGGTGGTCAAGGTCCTCCTGTTTCATGGGCGAGTCATAGATGACAATGGCGTTGTCCAAGTCACCGCCCCTGATGAGTCCTAGCTGGACGAGTGGCACAACTTCGCGCACAAACACAAACGTGCGACTCGCCGCAATCTCGTTCTTGAACTGACGGATGTCGGTCAATGAGGCAAACTGGTTACCCAGCACGGGTGAATCAAATTCAATCATGCAATCGATTGAGAAATCATCATCGGGCAGGACGATAAGAGACGAACCGGTTTCCTTGTCAACAACCTTGATGCGCTGCTTCACGACATAGAATTCCTTCTCGGCTTCCTGTTCAACAATACCTGCCTTCTCAATCTCCTCACACCACTTGATGGCGCTACCGTCAAGGATGGGTACCTCACCGCAATTCACCTCGATGAGGCAGTTGTCGATACCAGCGGCATACAGCGCTGCCATGGCATGTTCGATGGTGCTCACGCGAGCCTCCTTATTGCTCTTGCTTGCAATAACGGTGCCGCGGGTGGTCTCGATTACATGCTCGGCAAGTGCTTGGATGGTGGGCTGACCCTCCATATCGATGCGCTTGAACACATAACCCGTATTCACCTCGGCAGGTAAAAAGGTTGCAGTTGACATTTGCCCCGTGTGCAATCCCTTGCCCGTCACGGTGAAGGCATTCTTCAGTGTCGTTTGTTTCATTATCTTGTTTAATCGTATTTTCTATTCATGATTGCTTTAAGCCCAGAATCATGGCCCTAAAGCCTATAACCTACTTAACCTTTTTCTTCAGTTCCTTGAGGTCACTATACATGTCGCCCAAGCGTTTCAAGTAAACCACTTGGCGCGCAAATTCCATTGCCGGTTGTACTGGGGCACCCAGCCACTTGCCGTTACTGCCGATGCTGTTGTCAACTCCGGTCTGTGCGCCGATGCCGTTCTTGTCACCCACGGTGATGTGTCCGGCAAAGCCCACTTGGCCTCCCACCATATTGTATTTACCAATCTTGGTGGAACCGGCAACACCCACTTGAGCGGCCATAACAGTGCTTTCGCCCACTTCGACATTGTGTGCGATCTGAATGAGGTTATCAAGTTTAGCGCCCTTCTTAACCACTGTCGCACCCATGGTGGCACGGTCAATGGTGGTGTTGGCACCGATTTCCACATCATCCTCCAGAATGACGATACCCACTTGAGATATTTTCTCATAGGTGCCGTCCTCCATGGGAGCGAATCCAAATCCGTCACCGCCGATGATGGCCCCGCCTTGCACAATGCAGCGGTTCCCGATGCGGCAACCATGATAAATCTTCACACCAGGATACAGGATGACATCATCACCCAGGGTCACACCATCACCCACATAGACCTGTGGATATATCTTTACGTTTTTTCCGATGGACACACCATCACCGATGTAAGCAAATGCTCCGACATACACATCATCGGGTAGGGTGGTGCCTTGTCCCACGTGGATGGGTTGCTCCACACCACGTTTCTCGGGACGCTGGCTGTTGACAAAGTTAAGCAGGTCGGCAAGTGTCTTGTAGGGGTCTTCAACACGTATGAGTGTCGCTTTCACCTCTTGCTCGGCCACAAAATCCTTACGCACCAGCACTGCCGATGCTTGGGTGGTGTAGATAAAATGCGTATATTTTGGATTGGCGAGGAACGTCAGGCAACCAGGAGTTGCTTCCTCGATTTTTGCATAGTTGTTGATGACGGTTGAGGCATCGCCATCGACCGTACCGTTAACCATTGCTGCAAGTTGTTGTGCAGTAATTTCCATGATGTAGTTATATATTGACTAGTCTTTTATTTCAAAATCGGGCGCAAAGTTCGCAAAAAAATCTCAATATCACAACTTTAAAAGCCTTTCGTTGGCCTGTGGGGTGATAAAAAGAACACTATTAGGCCACTTTGGAACTTATTTTGCACTGCGCTTGAGAAGTTCGGCAATCTTGGCCTCGATAACCTGGGGCTCTTGCAGACCTACGATGGTCTGATATTCACCCTTGGGCGTAATGAACATCAACATGGGGATGGCTTCAATGCGGAATTGTTGTGCCAAATCGGGTTCTTGGTCAACATCCACGCGTTTAAAAATGACCTCTCCCTTGTGATTGTTCTCGATTTCCTCAAGGATGGGGGCCAGTTGCTTGCAGGGGCCGCACCAGGTGGCATAGAAGTCAACGACCATCGGCTTGGTGGTCATAATGGTGTTCTGCTTGATCCAGCCGTCCTGGCTCTCGACTTCCTCACTTGAAGCAATCATCTCGCTAGGATTGTTATCGACACCAGCGTTATCACCACTATATTCTTGATGATCACTCCTGTTATTGCACGACAGGAGCGCTAGCGCTGTTGCCATGCACACTATAAACTTCTTCATTTTCATTTTGTTGCTATTTCATTTAAGTAACGCAAGCGTATCACTTACTCACCGTTATTGTTATATAACAAGTTTTCCCTTGCCCTGACGGGTGATTTGCGGTTCACCATCGGTGCAATCCACAATGGTTGAGGGCAGGAGTTGTCCGCGTCCTCCGTCGATAACGATATCCACCTGTGACTCAAAGGCTTCGGCCATCAGTCCAGGCTCACAGCGGTAATCCTCATCATCACCAGGCACCGAGGTCGTTAGGATGGGGCCTCCCAATGTGCGCACGATAGCCAGCGCAATTTCGTTGTCGGGGATACGGATGCCCACAGTGCGGCGGCCCTTGAAGGCTTTGGGCAACTTGGACAGCGCAGGGAGGATAAAGGTGAATGGCCCTGGCAGGTTGGCTTTCATCATGCGGAACTGCGTGTTGTCAAACTTGGCATACTGCGCCACCTGTGAGATGTCGTCACAGATGATGGACAAGTTGGTCTTGGCCGACTTCATCTCCTTCATGGAGCAGATACGCTCAATGGCTTGATTGTTGAGCGCATCGCACCCCAGGGCATACACTGTATCGGTAGGATAGATGATGAGACCGCCTTCCTTGAGGGTCTTCACTATTTGATCAATGTAACGCTGGTTGATGTTTTTTTCAATAATCTGTAGTATTTCCATAATTGTATCTAGTTATTTGTTTGGATCATAGATTGATGTCTCAACATCAGTGGCATGAGCATATTTCTTCAAGAGCTCGGCCATCCAGTTGACTGCTTCCTCAAGGGACATCTCGGGAGCAAAGGCGTTGATGTTGATTTGGGCAGTCACGGTCTGCTCGGTAAACTTGGTGCGTTCCTCGTCACTCGTTGGAGTGGCTATGGGACCCTCGGCATCACGATACACGGGCATACCCTCAATGTTGAGCAGCCCGCGCCCTATGCCGTTGTAGATATCCTGGGCTGTGCCAACGCTCATGGTTAAGGTGTCGCCCTTGATGCGATCACCATCCAGACCGCTGATGGCGTAGCCGCTCTCGATAGAGACCAGGTTGACAACATCAATGAGGGTGGTCAAGCGGTAGATGCCCAACCCTTTAATGATGCGGCGGCACAGTGCTTCACTAGCCACTCGGTAACGGCTGGGATCCTTACCCAACGCTTTGTACAAGCGACGTGTGCCAGCAATGGCTGGACGCTGATTGATTTCCAGCAGTTGGTAGCGTTGTCTGATGCCATTGGCGGCAGCCTCGATTTCGCCCCACAGTTCATCACACGTGGGTTGGTTAACAACCGTTGCGCGGATGAGCCCAATGCGGCAATCGGGGCATGTTTCCAGTATCCTGGGGTCTATTTTTACTTGAATCATTGCTATCGTTTACATTCTCGCTGCAAAGATACAACATTTTAGAGAATAGTTAATAGTTGAGAGAGAATAGATTTTTTTCTGTTCCCTTTCTTCATTGGCTTAAAAGAAAAATGCATTACCTTTGCACTCATGATGAAGAATATATTAATTTTGTTTTTGGCAATAATGGCATTTCTTGCCAATGCCCGTGATTATGAAATGAATGAACTCATGACCCAACGCATTGACCAGGTCTTTGATGCCGTGTATAATAACCCCGGTGAGCCTGGAGCTGCCGTGCTTATCATGCAAGGTAATGACACACTGTATAGCCGCTGTTATGGCGTGGCCGATATGGAGACCAAATCTCCTATAACCTTTGAGACCAACTTCTGTATAGCATCGGTTTCCAAGCAATTCTCGGCTGTGGCATTATTGCAGCTGGCCGAGCGGGGTGTGCTCTCGCTCGATGATCCGCTGTCAAAGTTTTTCCCTGAATTTAAGGCCCCGTTCTTCAAGGACATCACCCTGCATCACATCATGAGCCACACATCAGGCATTCCAGATGCACGAGACCGCCACGATCGTGATTTCGTGATCTATAGCACCGACGTTGCCTCGGTAGGGTATATGAAAACGCTCGACCATCTCAACTTCCAGCCTGGAACCCAGTATGAGTACATTAATCCCACTTTCCAGCTCATATACCAGATTGTGGAACGCGCCACGGGCATCCCTTTTGAGACCTACATGCAGGAGAATGTCTTCAGTAAAGCCGGGATGATGACCTGCCGTTACTTTGAGCCTGACCGCAACATTGCCTGTATGGCACATGGCTATGAGCGTAACGACAAGGGAGATTGGCAGGAATATGACTACGGAGAGGAGAATTTCTTTGCTACCAAGGCCGATGGCGCCCTCTATTGCTCGATTAACGATTTTGTCAATTGGGAGCGTGCACTGCGTGACAATAAGGTATGGACTGCTGCCTCCAAGCGTCTTGCCTATAATCCATGGATTCAGATTCCCGTTGATGCCGAGTACGGCTACCAGCCTCACACGGGCTATGGTTACGGTTTCTTTGTCCAGGATGTGCCCTGCCAGCCCACCCACGTCTATCACCTGGGCGACAATGGCGGCTTTACCATCTATGCTGGCAAGATTCCCGAGCGCGATCTGATCTTCCTTTTCTTCTCAACCCGCCCCGATATCGATCGCCTGGCGATGGTCAACAAGGTTTATCACATCCTTGGCTTCGACTTCTAGTTGTTTATTAGGACAAGACAGTCTCTGCATTCGTTATGGCTTGACCGTGAGTTGGTCGGTGGTCATGCGCTGCATATATTGCTGGATGATGGACTTCATGTGGTGTTCCATGCGATGGCGTGTGGCTTGAGGCATTGTGCCTAGAACGTTATTGGTCAATGTGGAATCGGTGCGGAACCGATAGGCCGCTGTTACCTGTTTGCCGTCAAACTCCAGAACATAGTCACCCCAGACATACTCGTAACTACTGCTCTCGGGCAACCAGTGAAGGGCAAAACCGTCGCCATCGCCCAACATGTCTCGGCCAAATGCTATATAAGGTTTGTCATAGTGCAGATAACTGAGCACAGTTGGCATGATATCGATCTGTTCCACAATGTGTTCCTCGTCATAGCCGTGCAATGACGCGTCACCAGGAGCATACAGGATGATGGGGACGCAGTAATGACCCAATGTCGTGCAGTAGAATGGATCTACCTGCTGGCTCACGTGGTCGGCGGTGATGACAAACAACGTGTTTTTGAACCACGGTTGCCTGCTTGCTGTCTCAAAGAACCGCTTCAAAGCATAATCGGTATAGGCAATGCACTGCTGCAGGGGGCGTTCACCTTGTGGAAAGCGGCCCTTATATTTCTCGGGAATCACAAACGGGTCGTGACTAGACGCGCTAAACAAGGCTGTCATGAACGGTTCCTTCATCTTGCTCATCTGTTGGGCAAAGTACTGGAAAAATTCCTCATCCCAGATGGCCCATGTGCCGTCAAAGTCCTCATCGCCGTTGAAGTTGGGGTCAGCGTCATACTCGTCTCTGCCATAATAGCGCTGGAATCCGGTAGCACGGGCAAACGCCTCAAATCCCATCGAACCATTCTGCGCTCCGTGGAAAAACGCTGTGGTATAGCCCTTGTTCTCGCCCAATTCACGGGCGAGACCCGACATGGCATTGAGCGAGGCAGGTGTGAGAAACAGAGGCTCTACAAAGTTAGGCAGTGATGACAATACCGACGGCATACCCTCGATACTCTTACGCCCGTTAGCGTATGAGTAGCGATAGGTCATCGCACTGGCCTCAATGAGTGAGTCTAAAAATGGTGTAAATCCCTTGTAAGTGCCATTGCGCAGTGTCTTATTGTAAAAACCGATGTGTTGCTTACTGTAACTCTCGAGGATGAGTACAACAACGTTGCGTGGTGTGAAGGCGGTGCTGTCGCTAGGCTGGTGGAGTGGGGTATAAAGAGCATGAGCCTCCTCGTCGCTCATATAGTTGGGCACAACAAAGGGTGTTTTCTTCAATGTGCGTAGGATGGAGAAGGGTGTGTTCA
Organism: uncultured Prevotellaceae bacterium; assembly: GCA_947165485.1. Lineage (GTDB taxonomy): Bacteria > Bacteroidota > Bacteroidia > Bacteroidales > Muribaculaceae > Sodaliphilus. Next base: position 9,042 of record CAMVAP010000042.1, on the reverse strand, counting down.
ATACGATGCCTGTTTCGACGGGACGGTTGACATACTGATTGGCGTTGCTGATGGTGATAGGACGGGTCGCCTTGGTGAATCCGCCGCGTATGGCACCGATACACAACGGAATAGCAATCACAAGAGCAACGCTGTGCAGTAGGTAATACCTTGATAAGGATGATGTTTTTTTAACTCTTGCAGGAATAGGACGGAACAATTTACAGAATGCCCATGTTACAAGTGCTGCCAGTAGCACGAGGTACCAGTGACTAAGGAATTGTCCGCCAAAGATTTTCAACATCTCACCAATACCCTCGTTGCTGAACTCGTCAAACACCGATGCAGTCGTGCGCTTGCCCGTAAAGGGGAAATACACACAGTCCATGAGATTCATATACACGGCTATGCTGTTAACAATCATGTAGATCCATCTCGCCACACGATAAAAGCCAGGCCGTTCCTTCCAGTGAAGGGGCAACAGAAACATCAATAGGATAACAGCGTTGGTATAAAGAATGGCGGGAGTGTCAAACAACAGTCCTGCGCCAAACAATTCTATACTGTGGCCCAGAGTCAGCGCTCCTGCATAGAGTGACCAGTTGAGGACCAAGAATACTGCACGGCACAAGGTGTAGGCTAGATAGACTACCAGCATGTCCCAGATGAGTCCGCCGATAATGGATTGACGATGTTTCATGCTGCAAAATTACTAAAAAACCTATTGCCTTACGCCTAAAACCTAAAACCTTTTCACTACCTTTGCACCCAAAATCAAGAAATCACTGTTATGGCACATTCACCTTTACTGGATCGTCTGGATGGATTGGATGCGAGATTTGAAGAAATTGGCACCCTCATCACCGACCCAAATGTTATCGCCGATCAGCGGCGCTACGTCAAGCTCACCAAGGAATACAAGAGTCTGGAAACCCTATTGGGGGCCACCCATCGCTACCGCAAGCTGCTTGAGGACATCGAGCAAGCCAAGGCTGTACTTGACGCAGAGACTGACGAGGATCTGCGGGCAATGGCGCGAGAGGAAATTGACGCCAATCAGGCCGAGGTACCCAAACTCGAAGAGGAGATCAAGCTCTTGCTCATCCCCGAGGATCCCGAGGACAGCAAGAACGTGGTGCTGGAAATACGTGGTGGAACGGGGGGCGACGAGGCTGCCTTGTTTGCCGGCGACCTGGCCCGCATGTACACCCGCTACTGCGAGACCAAGGGCTGGAACGTGCAGATGTCCAGCTGTAGTGAGGGTGCCGTGGGCGGCTTTAAGGAGGTGGTGTTCAGCATCACGGGCGACAACGTGTATGGCACGTTGAAGTATGAATCGGGCGTACACCGCGTGCAGCGCGTCCCCGTCACCGAGACCCAGGGGCGTGTACACACCAGCGCTGCCAGTGTGGCGGTACTGCCCGAGGCTGAACCCTTTGATGTGCACATCAATGAGGGCGAGATCAAGTGGGACACCTTCCGCAGCGGCGGTGCTGGTGGCCAGAATGTGAATAAGGTGAATAGCGGTGTGCGCCTGCGTTACATGTGGACCAACCCCAACACGGGCGAGCAACAGGAAATCCTTATCGAGTGTACCGAGACCCGCGACCAGCCCAAGAATAAGGAAAGAGCCCTGGCACGACTGCGCACGTTCATCTACGACCACGAGCACCAGAAGTATATGGACGATATTGCCTCACGTCGCAAGACCCTTGTCTCGACGGGTGACCGCTCGGCCAAGATACGCACCTACAATTATCCACAGGGCCGCATTACAGACCACCGCATCGGCTACACGATTTACAACCTGCCCGCCTTTATGGACGGTGACATCCAGGATTGTATCGACCACCTGATCGTGGCCGAGAACGCCGAGAAACTCAAGGAAGCCGAACTCTAAACGGGAGTACATTCTGTTAAAGTTATGTTAAAACGCCATTTTGTTGTTACAAAGTGGCGTTGTTGTGTGTCTAAATAACAAACGGAATCTAATTTAACAGCCATAAGACACAATAAATACAGTAATAACAATTAGTGATGTTAAAAAAAGGAAAACGCTGGTGCAAGTGAGTTGGACCGGCGTTTTCATTCATAAGAAGATTTCTTGTTTATGATGATGCCATGTAATTGAAGAAAAAAAAGTAATTTTGTGCCAGTAAATCCAATAATTGATCTTAAACGATGAAAATAGGAATCATTGTAGCGATGCACAAGGAACTGGAATTGCTCCTGCCATTGCTTCAGAAAAGTGAGAAAAGCCAGATGGCTGGGTGTGAGTTTTACCGCGGCAAGATGGGTCGCCATGACGTGATTGCTATGCAGTGCGGCATTGGCAAGGTGAATGCCGCCATGGGAACCCTGACACTGGTCAATTCATTCTTGCCCGACTTTGTCATCAATAGCGGGGTCGCTGGCGGTGCCGACAAGTCGGTCCATGTGATGGATGTGGTGTTAGGAACCCGTGTCGCCTATCACGACGTGTGGTGCGGTCCCGAGAGTAAACTGGGGCAGGTGCAAGGATTGCCGCTCCACTTTGAGGGTTCCAAACGGCTGCTTGACCTCGTTCCCGACCGCGACGATATCCACAAGGGGCTGATCTGTTCTGGTGACCAGTTCATCGACAAGATGGATGATGTGAAGCGTATCAAGGGCAATTTCCCCGAGGCGCTCGCTGTCGATATGGAGTCTGGGGCTATAGCCCAGGTGTGCTACAAGAGCAACGTGCCTTTCCTGGCATTGCGTGTTATCAGTGACTCGCCTGGCGCCAGTCATGATAACACCAAGCAATACCTCGACTTCTGGCAGGATGCTCCACAAGAAACGTTCACATTGCTCCGAGACATCATCTCTAAATTATGATAACAACAAGAATCACGCTGGCCTTCATGTGGAACAGCGTGATTCTTGTTAATGATTTGCTTTAACTGGGCTGTTTCTTTACAGCTCCAGTGCGTCTTTCACCTTTTCTGGTAGGAGCGCCAGGTCAAGCACTTCCTTGATGGTGTTCACATAGTGGAAGGTAAGTCCCTTGAGGTAAATCTCGTTGATCTCCTCAATATCCTTGTAGTTGTCCTTACACAGGATGATGTCCTTGATGCCGGCACGCTTGGCAGCAAGGATTTTCTCCTTGATGCCCCCCACGGGCAGTACCTTGCCGCGCAGGGTGATCTCGCCCGTCATGGCCAGATGATCCCTTACCTTGCGCTGGGTGAACGACGAGGCCAGCGAGGTCACCATTGTTACGCCTGCCGATGGCCCGTCCTTGGGAATCGCACCCTCGGGAACATGGATATGAATATTGTACTTGTCAAACAGCTCGGGGGCGATGTCAAGTAACGAGCAGTGGGAACGCAGGTATTGCAAGGCGATGACTGCCGATTCCTTCATCACATCACCCAGGTTGCCAGTCAGTGTGAGTTTCTCACCTTTTCCTCGCGCAAGCGAGGACTCGACAAACAGTATCTCACCACCCACGGCAGTCCAGGCCAGTCCCGTCACAACGCCGGCAAATTCATTTCCCTCATACTTGTCACGGCTGTAATCGGGCGAGCCCAGGTATTCCTTCAGGTTTTCCACCTTGACGCTGGTGGGATAGTCGTCACCACTAGCCTTGTGGCGAGCCACTCGACGCAACACGGTAGCGATTTTCTTCTCCAGTTGCCGCACTCCCGACTCTCGTGTATAATCATCGATCATCTTGAGAATGACCTGCTTGCCAAACTTGATCTCGTTTTTCTTGAAGCCGTTCTCGGTCAATTCTTTAGGGACGAGATGACGCTTGGCGATTTCATATTTTTCCTCGGGAATGTAGCCATTGATTTCAATGACTTCCATGCGGTCGAGCAGGGGGCGGCTCACGGTGGCCAGACTATTGGCCGTTGCTATAAACAGAATCTTGGACAGGTCATAGTCCACGTCCAGGTAGTTGTCGTGGAAATGTCCGTTCTGCTCCGGGTCGAGCACTTCAAGCAGAGCCGATGACGGGTCGCCCTTGAAGTCTTGTCCCACCTTGTCTATCTCATCAAGCACGATAACAGGGTTGCTTGTACCACACTTGGCCAGGGCGGTAATGATGCGGCCAGGCAGGGCTCCGATGTAGGTGCGACGGTGACCGCGTATCTCGGCCTCGTCGTGCAGGCCGCCCAGCGAGATGCGGGCATATTCGCGGTGCAATGCGTCGGCAATCGATTTGCCCAGCGAAGTCTTACCCACGCCCGGAGGGCCATACAGGCACAAGATCGGTGCCTTGAGGTCGCCTCGCAGCTTCAACACCGACAGGTGCTCCAGGATGCGGTCTTTCACCTTCTCCAGCCCGTAGTGGTCGGCATTGAGTTTCTCTTCCACCTTCTTGAGGTCAAAGTTATCGGTGGTATAAGTGTCCCACGGCAGGTTGAGCATGACGTCAAGATAGGCATATTGTACCGAGTAGTCGGGCGTTTGCGGATTAAGGCGTTCGAGCTTACGCAATTCTTTTTCAAATTGTTTCTTCACGTCCTCGCTCCACTTCATCTTGTTGCCCCGCTCTTGCAGCTCCTCGATGTCATCGACATCGGTGCCAAGTTCCTCCTGTATGGTGCGTATTTGCTGTTGCAAGAAGTGGTCACGCTGCTGCTGCGACAGTTCCTCACGGGTGCGGGACTGGATGTTGGCTTTGATTTCCACCAGCTGTTCCTCACGGGTGAGCAGCGTGTACAACAGATAGGCACGCTTCTTGATGTCACGCTCCTCCAGCATGTGTTGCTTCTGGTCGGGGTCAAAGGCGATGTTGGTGGCCAGGAAGTTCATCAGATAGACGGGATTGTCGATGTTTTTCATGGCAAAGGCAATCTCGCGTCCGTTGGTCCCCATGTTGCGCAACATGCGCAGGGTCACTTCCCCGATTGATTGCATCAGCATCTCAAATTCCTTGTCACCCGCTAGGGGCAGTTTCTCCTCAACCAGACTAACGTCACCTCTCAAATAAGGAACCACCTGGGCAATGTGGTCCAACTGGCAGGCCGTGCGACCCTGTAGGATGACGTTGGTCGAGCCGTCGGGCAACTCCAGCACCTTGACAATGGCAGCCAGGGTGCCGTGACGGTACAGGTCCCTTTCCATGGGGTCCTCGATGTGACTATCCTGCTGGCAGAACACGGCAATGGCTCCTTGACCCTGCTCAGCCTCCTTGATGAGACGCATCGATTTCTCACGACCCACACCCACTGGCATGGTCATCGCGGGAAACAGTACCATGTTGCGTAAAGGCAGAATGGGGATGTCGTGGGCCTTGTTGCCTGTGATGTCGGCTCCGTCGTTGATTTCGCGCACCTCGGTGATGATGGGCACCACATGGGTACCGCCTTCATTCATCTCGGCATCAATATTGTCAAGCAAATCTATCATCTCTCTTTTGTCGTAGTAGTTGTCGTCGTTAATGATGAGTTGTTTTAAGTCTTCAGTTTCTAGTTGGCATACGCAAACACCTATATAACCTAGTAACCTAAAGCCTAATAACCCTTGTAAGTCGCAAAATTACAAAGAAAAGCCGAACGACCACTACATTATGCCACACATTTATTAAAAAATAACAAAAACAGGCGGCTCTCACGATTGGAGCCGCCTGTAGTTTCTAGATTTTAGTCCCTAGTTTCTAGTTGGCAGTTGAATGCGGATGCCTCTAACAACTAACAACTACAACTAACAACTAACAACTAACAACTACAACTAACGGTGTTTGATCAAATTCCCATCAGGAGGTTGTCGATCAGTTCTGTTACGTCACCGATAGATACTTGTCCGTTGCTATCGACATCGGCAGCATCAAGATCGATGGGCTGAGGGTTAGCACCCAGCAGATAGTCGATAAGTGTAGTGACATCACCAATCGATACGGTACCATCACAGTTCACATCCATCGGAATTCCTCCACCAGGCACATCGATGACACCCATTGCTGGTGTAGTGTGGATGTTCTCGTCGGTTGGCAACGAGTAAATGCCGATTTTACTACCTGCACACACCAGATTGCCGGCATAGTCAAACGCCATCTGGTAGATGGAATTGTCGCTGGCACGCACATCGGCAGTAAAGGAGTATTTGGGTGAGATGGCAGGTTTATTACCCTCCCAGGTCAGGTCAAAGAACTGGAGCACACCATTACCATCGTTGACGACCAGCATGTCGCTGGCCGCATTGACAGCAATAGCCGAGCGCATACTGCCGTTCAACATCTCATTGTAAGGTGTCTGGCCCGAGTTGAATGTGATGTTACCAGCATTGTCCACAAACAGCAGTGACGGGACACCTGCCAGGTTCTGGCCTGCGCTGCGGTATTGGGCTACCCACACGCCTCGGCCTTGCTCATCGGCAACCACGTTGCCAGTGCCATTCAGCTCCAGACTGCCCAAATCAAAGAACTGACTTGGAGCAGTGCTCCAGGTATCGATGATGCTACCGTCGGGCTGACCAATATGATAGACACCCACGTTGTTGCCCTTGCCTGATGTTGTTCCAATCATATCTTCAAGATATACATATAGCTTGGTGTCGGCACCGGTTCCTCCAATTCCTACACCAGGTGTCGAAGAACCCACGTTTACACCGCCATTGGAAATCAGTCCGTTGCTATCGCGACTGCCCACAAAGAATTCGGTCCATGTGCCTTCCAGGTTGGTGGGATCGGCAATAAACACGCCCGAAGTAGGATCACCCCAATCGGGCACATAGAGTTTACCATTGGCATCAAGCGCCATGCGGCAGTTGTTGCGCCATGCATGGTTGCCCCTATAAACCTGGTCACTCACACGAACACCATTAGCGTCATACAGATAGACTCCGTTGCCTGTGCTGGTGCTGCTCACGCGATTGCCGGCATAGATGGTTCCCATCTTGGGACTCGTTGGGGATTTGTCAACAGCTACATATAACTGACCTGAATAGGACGGGCTGGCTGCATTGATGCGCTGGATGGTGTTGATGGGCTCACCCTCAACAGTAACGGCCCATGTCAGTGACATACCTGGCTGAACGCCCTCCAGGGTGCTGACATCAATGTCAACAGTATTCAGTCCCTCTTGCACGTTAGGCACATTGACCGTGGCCACAACATTGCCATCCTCGTTGTAGAACGAGATGTAGGCATTGGTGGCAGCATCGTTGGCCTTGAAGGAGAATACATTGCCTTCTACCTGTAAGCCGTAAGCATAGATACCCTTGACAGCTGTTTGTTCTTGAGGATTAGCCTGCCACTGGGTCATCTTGTTGTCCTGCATGAGGTACAGGTAGATGTCTTCGCCCTTGACGTTGGCGCCTGTTGACATGAACTGGCAAGGCTGAGGTGCCAGGTCGGTATTGGTCGTGGCGACCAGGGCGGCCTGGTCAAGACCTGCGGTGATGTCATAGAGCTTGATACCTCCCACGCTCTCAGCGTTCTGGGCCATGTAAGGCGTCACCATGAACTGGTGCTGGGCATACTTGAAGAAGGATGCGCCCTTGACAGGGATGTCGCTGTCCTCTCCATTGAAGCGGCCCACCACCTCACTGTCGGTGCCGTTCACACTGGCCGTAGCCACCTCCATGGGCAGGGTATTCTCGCCATCGAGCATCACGTGGTCGTCGTTGCGCGGCGAGAGAACAATCTGTGGCTCACCGATCTTGTCTCTCGTGAAGTTGCTGGAGGCATTGATGGTTTTCTCGGTATATACCGTGCTCACAATTTGGCCACTGGTGATGTTGAGTTTGAGGAACCTCATGCCACCAGCACTGGAGGCGGCATCGTTGGTGCCGGCCAAGGTCACTACGCATTTATTCGCCTCACCATCAATGGCAATGGACTGGGCACGGTAGTAGAAGAAGTTGGCCGAGCTCTGGGTGGTTACCCACTCAACGGGATCACTGTCATAGTCGGCCCACTTGTACAGGCGCAGCGTGCCGCGCTGGAAGCCCTCGTTGACCTGACCGTCACCAAACTGGGTCTGAACACAGTTCACACCCACAAGCTGACCATCGGCAGTGAAGGCGATGTCGTTCAAGCGGCTATAGAAGCCGGCGTTGTCAGGCTCGGCGGGAGCCACACCGGTGATGCTCAGCTCCTTGACGATTGCTTTGCTGGTGTTGTTGATCAGGTAGAGGTGTGGCGTGCCGTCCTCGGCATTGGTCAGCACGATGGTGCTGTCACCTCTCACGAGCATACGCTTGATCGTGCCTGCCATGTCATAGCTGGTTCCATCGTCACGGGTGAGTTCCAGTCGGGTGGGAGCTGTGACATAACCGGGCAATACGGGCTCGGGATAGTTCTGATAGAGGTCGGTAGGAATCTCATAGTCGGTTGCTTCGAGCAGAGGTACGGCATAAGTTGTCTTATTGGCCTCGACATTGAGTTCACTAGTAGCCCTGGTGATGAGTTCTTGCCACTGGGTGTCAACTGTTGCTCCAGTGTATTCACCCAGGGGTTTGTACCCCTCGGCTTCAACAGCCAGGGTGTAGGTGCCAGGCTCCAGATCCTCAAACACGAACACACCGTTGTAGTTCTGGTCGGTGGTGTAGCGTGCCACTTCCTGCCCGCTCTTGTACAGGATCACGACTGCACCATTGATGGGCGCCCACTGGTCCATCGACGAGGCGTTGTACTTGTACAGGTTGTGGACCAGGTGCTCATGCACGTCCTTGACGCTGCCCATGATGTAACCCTTGTCCTCGGGGGTGAGACCGAAGTACTGACCGATGCCGCGTGCGATGCGGATGCCTTCCTGGTGGCAATAATCCATGTTGAGCGCACGGTGGCGGGCGGGCTGGTAGGTGTGGAAGTAACCCTCAATGAGAAAACCGGGAGCACCGTGCTTGAGCACGCCCAGATAACCAGTGTAGGCGATGCCTGTGTTGGGGTCAACACGGGTTGATGACCCGTTGTAGAAATTGATATCACCACGCACGTTGGGGTTGGTGGGGCTAAAGTTGGTCATCGGGTCAATCTCATTGGTGTAGAACACGGGCCAGCATGTCAAGGCCATATCACGGCTGCCGGGTGTCAGGTCGCCTCCCGTGCCGTCGTTGCCGCGGTAGAGTATCAGCGGATAGTTGGTTGAG
>CAMVAP010000041.1 GCA_947165485.1 uncultured Prevotellaceae bacterium | reverse complement strand
TTCAATGCCACCAAGAGCCGCTACAAAGGCAGCCATGCCGGACAGAGCGAGCGTAACCGCCTCTAGTCAACGATATGCAAGAAATAGTTTCTACATATCACCCAATGCAATCCACCCTCTCACCAGCGACAGCGAGAGGGTGGAATGTGGGTATTGTTCAATTGCTATTTATCGCCGTAATGCCCGAAAGCAGTGAGAACAAGCACAATAATATTGGTATCTTGAATCTCGTAGACCAATCGGTGTCTCTTGCTGATTCGGCGGCTCCATTGACCCGAACGGTCACCAGAGAGTGGCTCGGGTTTACCTGTTCCCGTTCGTGGATGCTCATAAAGTTCACCAATGAGGGTAATGGCTTTCTGGTAAGCCTTTGGCTCGTTAGTGAGCAGGCGTCTCAGGTCTTCTTCAGCTTTGGGAGCAATGATGACATTGTATTTCATAAGCTGCGGATGTGTCGGTCCAACTCTTCGATATTGGTAAATGAGCGTCCCTTGCCATCAGCTATTTCTTGCTTGGCTTCATCCACACGGGCTAAGAACTCTTCTTTTGTCATCAGTGAATCTTCTTCTTGCTTTTGGGCTGCCAGTTTCTTCAGATACTTTACCGCACGTTTAAGCAGTGCTTCGTCTTCTGCTATCACGCCCATAGCACGATATATTTCTGCGTTTAATTGTATCGGTGTCATAATCAGAATGGTTTTATTTGTGAAGACAAAGATACTATTTTATTTCGTCTCAGCAAATATTATTCCAACAAAACGGCATATAGAGACATTATCATTGATGACTATTGACAGTTTGAAAAAAGTGACGGTCGCGGGTGAATGCACCTGCGACCGTCAACGTGAGGTTTTTTCTGGGTGTTATAATGATTGTTTTTTTCAAACAACTTCAACAACAATCAAACAACTTGAACAACAAATTAAAGTTGTTGTGGTTGTGCTAATAGTTGTTTAGGTTGTTTGAGTGGCTTTACTTGATGATTCCCATCTGCTTGCCGATCTTGATGAAGGCGTTGATGCACTTGTCGAGGTGCTCACGCTCGTGACCGGCTGATACCTGCACGCGGATGCGGGCCTGGCCCTTGGGCACAACGGGATAGTAGAAACCGGTAACGTAGATGCCTTCCTTCTGCAACTCGGCAGCGAAGTCCTGCGACAGCTTGGCGTCGTAGAGCATCACGGCGCAGATGGCGCTCTGGGTCGGCTTGATGTCAAAGCCGGCAGCGATCATCTTGTCGCGGAAGTAGTTCACGTTATCAACCAACTTGTCGTGCAGGGCGTTGCTCTCCTTCAACATCTTGAACATCTCGATGCTGGCACCCACGATGCCGGGAGCGATGCTATTGCTGAACAGGTAGGGACGTGAACGCTGGCGCAGCATGTCGATGATCTCCTTGCGGCCCGTGGTGAAACCACCCATAGCACCGCCGAAGGCCTTGCCCAGCGTGCCGGTGAACACGTCGATGCGGCCATACAGGTTGAACTGCTCGGCTACGCCGTGGCCAGTCGGGCCAACGACACCTGCCGAGTGCGACTCATCGACCATCACCATGGCGTCATACTTCTCGGCCAGCTCACAGATCTTGTCCATGGGAGCCACGTTGCCGTCCATCGAGAACACGCCGTCCGTAGCGATGATGCGGAAGCGCTGCTCCTGAGCCTGCTTGAGGCACTCCTCGAGCTCGCCCATGTCGGCGTTGGCATAGCGGTAGCGTTTGGCCTTGCACAAGCGCACGCCGTCGATGATCGAAGCATGGTTCAGCGAGTCGCTGATGATGGCGTCCTCGTCGGTCAACAGGGCCTCGAACAGGCCACCGTTGGCGTCAAAGCATGAGCCGTAGAGGATGGCGTCCTCGGTGTGGAAATAGTCGGCGATAGCAGCCTCAAGTTCCTTGTGAATATCGCTGGTACCGCAGATGAAGCGTACCGACGACATGCCGTAGCCGTGGTGAGACATGGTCTCGGTAGCGGCCTTGATCAGACGGCTGTTGTCGCTCAGACCCAGATAGTTGTTGGCACAGAAGTTCAGCACCTCGTCATTGGGCTTCACGCGGATGTCGGCGCGTTGCGGGGTGGTGATGATACGTTCGTTCTTGTACAAACCGGCAGCCTGGATGTCGGCGAGCTCCTTCTGGAGATGTTCCTGGAATTTTCCAAACATGATAAAAAAGTTATTTTAAAAGGTTTGACATTAATAGTAGATTCTAATTGCCCACAAAGGTAATAAATTTTTATTTACAAGTTCAGACTTTAGGATTTAAAGTTTAAACTATTTTATTTGGTTTCTTGAGCGACGAATGACTGCGACCTGAGTCATCAACTCAATCGTTATCGGTGCTGGCCGCGACAGGGCCTTGACGCAGGGGCGTGAACGACTGTGGCTGCTCAGCACTGGCCGTTGACGGCTGTGCCTCGGCCTGTGCGCTGCGGTCGCGGCGCTTGCGGTGGTGCCAGCGTGAGCTGCTGCTGGTCTCCTCGGTGTTCTCGCTGGGCGTGACGGCCCCATCCATGCGCTTGCCGCCATTCAAGGCGTAGAGCTCATATTTCTCGATGATATTGATGAGTTTGGCTGGATAATTGATGTCTTCGGCATAGCCGCAATCACGCAGCCCCTGTGCCCAACTGCGGTAGTCGGTCACGTCGAGCAGGTACAGCACACTATAGCGGGACCCCTTGAGAAACTTGGCGTGGTCAAGAAAAGAATCCTCGGCACAGCCATACTTACGGTAGCCCACCTTGTTGGAATTGTCGCCTTTGCCATACACCTCGCCCTGCCAGTGATAAGCCTTGATGCCAAAGTGGTTATTGGCCTCCTGAGCCATCTTGCTCTGGCCCACATAGCTCTCGAGCAATCCCTGGGCCAGCGTGATGCTGGCGGGAACGCCGTACTCGTTTTCATATTGCAGCGCCACATTCTTGTAGCGGTCGATGTAGTCCAAATAATCCTGCCGTGTGGGTTGGGCCGACAGCGAAATGGAGTAAAAAAGCCCAAAAATCAAGCAAAATAGCAATATTCGCTTGTTTATCGGGAAAAATTCTATAATTTTGCGTTCAAAGTTGAAACTCATAATTTCGTCTATGACTGAAAAGAAAATCACCACAAAGGTAAGGGTTTATTCTTATAATGAACTCACCGAGGAGCAAAAAAAATTAGTTGACCTTGCTAGAGAGGCCACTTCACACTCCTATTCACCCTATAGTAAATTCAAGGTTGGAGCCGCTCTGATGCTTGATAATGGCGAAGTGTTTATCGGTGCTAATCAGGAAAATGCGGCATTTGCGGGCATCTGCGGCGAGCGCTCGGCACTCTATGCCGCGGGAGCCAAGTATCCCGGTGTTCCCGTTAAATCGGTCGCCATCACTTCATTTACCAGGGATGAGTTTGTCGTCGAGCCAACAGCGCCATGTGGCGTGTGCCGCCAGGCATTCCTGGAGTTTGAGAAAAATGGCCATCCCATCGAGCTGATCCTCGCTGGCAAGGAGAAGATCTACATCCTCGACAGTTTCAAGGACACCATGCCGCTGTCCTTCACCGAATTCTGATGGGGCGGTGTAGGGTTTGACTAGCAACTACTATCAACAACGATAATGAAGCGTAATTTAGACAAGAAACTGATTGGGTCGTTGTCGCTGGGCGACGTGATCCACTTCTTGATTGCGGTTGTTGCGTTTGCCGCAATCTCATGGATTTATTTCTACCCTAATGATGTGAACGGTGATGTGTTGCAGCAGCACGACATCATGCAGGGTGCAGCCAACAGTCAGGAGACCAAGGCCTTCCAGGAGCAGACGGGCGAGAAGTCCTGGTGGACCGACGCCCTGTTTGGCGGTATGCCCACATTCCAGATTGCCCCTTCCTATGAGGGCACGATGTGGCTCAATCCCGCCTCGGCGCTTTACCGCTTGTTCTTCCCGACGCCCGTGAGCTGGATATTCCTGCTCATGCTGGGATTTTTCCTGTTGATGTTGGCATTCAAGGTCAAGTGGTACTATGCTGTGCTGGGTGCCATCGGCTATGCCTTCTCGAGTTACTTCTTTATCCTCATGGGGGCTGGCCACATCTGGAAACTGATGGTGCTCGCCTATATCCCGCCCACCATTGCCGGCATCGTGTGGTGCTACCGTGGCAAGTACCTGGGCGGTGCTGCCGTGGCCGCGTTCTTTGCTGCCCTGCAGCTGGCCAGCAACCATGTGCAGATGACCTACTACTCGATGTTTGTCATCGTGGCGCTGGTCATCGCTTATCTGGTGAAAGCCATCATCGACAAGCAGGTGGGGCGCTGGTGCATCGCTACCGCGGTACTCGCTGTTGCGGCAGTCCTGGCGCTGGCAGCCAATTCCCCCAACCTGTATCTGACCTATAAATATGCCCAGGAGACCATGCGTGGCGGTCACAGCGAACTCACTCCCACGGGCGAGGAAGCCGCCACCGCCAAGCCTACCAAGGGCGGCCTCGATAAGGACTATATCACCCAGTGGAGCTACGGCAAGGGCGAGACCTTCACGTTGCTCATTCCCAATGTGAAGGGCGGTGCGACCATTAAGCCAGAGCATGGCGACAACCGGATGCTCACCCTGAACGAGACACCCAAGGCCGAGAAGATGGCCAACACGGGGCAAATGAGCCAGCAGGATGTCCAGATACTGAGTCAGTTCCCGCAATACTTCGGCGACCAGCCGATGACCAACGGCCCCGTCTATGTCGGAGCCCTCATCTGTGCCCTCTTCTTGCTGGGCTGCCTCATCGTCAAGGGACCCGTGAAGTGGGCGTTGCTCATTGTGACGATCATCAGCATCCTGCTCTCGTGGGGCCACAACATGATGTGGCTCACCGACTGGATGATTGACCATTTCCCCATGTATAATAAGTTCCGCACGGTGTCGTCCATACTCGTGATTGCCGAGTTGGCCATGCCGATTCTTGCGGTACTGGGCCTGCGTGAACTCTTCAAGGAACCCGATGGGTGGCGCAACCACAAGGTGGCCCTCATCGCCTCCTTTGGCCTGTGTGCGGCCATTTGCCTGATCACGGCCTTGGCTCCTGGCATCTTTGGACACTTCTCGGCACAGGAACATGAGCAGCTGGTGGCAACGGGCCAGATCCAGCAATATCCAAGCGTGGATGCAGCTATTGCAGCCGTGCGCGGAGCCCTCGTCAGTGGCGATGCATGGCGCAGCCTCCTCATCATTCTCTTGGGTTTCTGCCTGATCTTTGCCGGAATCAAGGGCAAACTCAGCGAGATGACCACCGTCCTCATTGTTGCCGGTATCGTGCTGGTAGATATGTATGTCGTGAACAAGCGCTACATCAACAGTGACACGTTCACCTCCCACTATGACCTGCCCGAGCAGCAGTTTGTTCAGCGTCCCGCCGATGCTCAGATTCTGCAAGACAAGGATATGAACTACCGCGTGATGGATGTGCAGCACTTTGGGGAAGCGATGCCCAGCTACTTCCACAAGACCGTGGGCGGTTATCACGCTGCCAAGTTGACGCGCTACAACGACTTGATCAACAACCAGATTGCCAAGAATAACGTCCAGGTGCTCAATATGCTCAACACACGTTATGTCATCATCGACGACCAGACGGTGCAGCGCAACCCCGACGCGCTGGGCAATGCATGGTTTGTGGATTCGCTCACCTATGTCAACAACGCCGACCAGGAGATGGCTTTCCTCGACAACTTCAATCCCGCCGTGAGTGCTGTTGCCGATGCCAAGTTCAAGTCACAGTTGGGTGAGGCACGTGCCACTCAACCTGGCGACACGATCTATGAGACCGCTTATGCCCCCAACCACTTGACCTACAAGAGCCATAGCGCTAATGGCGGTCTGGCGGTATTCAGTGAGGTATATTTCCCCTGGGGATGGAAGGTGACCGTCGATGGCAAGCCCGTCGAGATGGGACGTGTGAACTACGTCTTGCGTGCCTTGCAGCTGCCTGCCGGTGACCACGAGATCGACTTCAAGTTTATTCCTGACGAGGTCAACAAGACTCAGACCTATGCCAAGGTGGCCGTCATTGCCATCTATCTGCTGCTCTTGCTTGCGCTGAACTACGTCCTCTTTGGCAGCAAGTTCCGCAAGAAAGGGGATGTGGAAGAGAAGTAACGGAATCGCCAGGCGATATGCTCTGAATCGTTTGATATGTGATAGTCTTTGATGTCAGGGGCTGTTGAAATACCAGCAGGCGCAAGGAACAATGTGGTTCAGGTTTTCAGGGCCATTGCCGTCATTGCTGTCGTGATGATTCACACTACGCCCATAGGCGTGTGTGAGGTGTATTGTCGTCCTCTCATCAACTTTGCTGTCGCCACATTTCTGTTTCTGTCGGGCTACCTGACCAAAGTAGAAAATGAGAACTGGATGTCGTTTTTCAAGAAACGCATTCTCAGGGTGCTGGTTCCCTACTTGATATGGTCGATTATATACACTCTGGTCAATGAGCCCAATCAGGGGCTGTCCGTCCTGGGTAATAATCTGCTACTGGGTGATGCGGCAATCCATCTGTATTACATATTGGTGTATGTGCAGTTTGTCCTGTTGACACCGTTGATGGGCCGATTGGCGCAATCCAGGTATCACTGGCTGGGCTGGTTGGTTGCCCCTGTTACCTGCCTCTTTTTCAGGTATTCCTGGTTGTTGCCCGCTTATCATCCGGGTGTGATGGTTGCTCGCATTTCCCTGTTGTGGGAAAATTCTTTCGTTGCATGGTTCACCTTTTATTATTTGGGCCTGCTCTTGGGCAACAGAATCATGGAAAAACGTTATTCCTTGAAGGGCTTAACGCTGTTGTATGTGCTCTCGCTTGTTCTTCAGATGGCGGAATCCTACGGTTGGCAGCAAGCAGGAATCATGAATTTTGCCACCCAACTCAAGCTCACGTCATTGCTGTCTAGCTCATTATTCTTGTTGATCGTCTATACGGTTTTGCAGGGCAAGGCTCATGCGGTCAATTGCAGGTTGATGGTCATGCTGGGAGATTATTCCTTCGGGATTTATCTGAGCCATATCTTGATCATGAAGTTGCTGGAGCAAGTTCCGTATTATTCAGCGGTGCCCTATCCTGTCACCTCGGCAATAGTTGTGGTGATAAGTTTCATGGGTTGCTATTTGGGCTATCGGCTGTGCGGCCCCCGATTAGGGAAACATTTGGGCCTCCGGTAGTGAGGTTGATGAGGACGCATGGGTTACAGCAAGCAAGATGAGGATAAATGATATGGCACAAATCAGACGATACATGAATGCCTGGAGCCGCTACCATCACAGTAGCGGCTTCGGCATCCATTCGCCTTACGCCTATCAGTTTGTGCGCAACGTGTGGCGTCAGCCGTTGCCCTACTATGCCTATGAGGGTATCCACCAGCTGTGTGAAACCATCAAGTCGGGCACGTCTCGCCGTCAGCGCCAGGCGATGGACCTGATCAGCGAGCGTGAGGCGAGGTTACTGTTCAGGGTGGCCAATTTCTTCAACCCTGGCGTGATGTTACAGGTGGGTGCCGCGACAGGCATCGAGAGCGTCGCCATGCTGGCGGTAAGCCGTCAGAGCCGTCTTTACCTCTACGATGCTCAACTGGAACAGAAGGCCCTTGCCGTGCGTGTACTCCAGAGCCAGCTCGATAGGGTGGAGTGTTACGATGACGTGGAGGTGGCGGCCAGTGACTTTATGGGGGTAGGTCAAGTCACCATGCTGGCATTGGTCAATATACCCATCGACGTGGCGCTGCTTGGCCGCTTGCTGGATGCCCAATGCGTCGTCGTGCTGCGCAATCTCAATCGGGATGCCGCTATGGGACATCTGTATGAGGCTTGTTGCCGGCACATGTCCATGGGGCAGACCTATACCAACAACAAAATCGCTATCCTCAATCCCAATCCCAAACTCCAGCGCGAGGACTTCCTCCTGTGGCTATAGAAGTCACGTGGTGCAGTGTCCTGTGACCAAGGGGGATGTAGCATGACAAGAAAACCGCCCGAGCGATGAGGCTAGGGCGGTTTGTACTATGGGTGTCCGTTATGGATTACTTGCCAGGACGGGCAGGCATAATGGGACGGTTGGGCTTGGGGCTGTCATCAACACCGAGGGTCTCGATGTCAAAAATCAGCGTTTCGTTGGGCTCAATGTTGCGGTTGCCCTGGGGACCGTAAGCCAGTTCGCCGGGGATAACAACGGTAACCTTGCTGCCGGGCTTCATGAGCTGGATCATCTCGGCGAAGCCGGGGATGACTTGCTTCAGGTTGAAGGGCACGGGATTCTCACCGCTCTTGTCAAACTCGCTGCCATCCAAGTGACGACCAACGTAGTTCACCTTTACAACGTCGCTGTCGCTGAAGTTCTGGCCCTCACCCTTGGCGAGCACCTTGTAAGCGATACCGCTCTTGGTGAACGTATAGCTCTTGTCGTTTTTCAGCTTGGCCATGTAGGCCTCACCAGCCTTCTTGTTGGCAATAGCCTTGGGAGACTGCTCCATAGCCTTGTTGAGCAGCGGCTCAATCTTGCCCTGCAGAGCCATCATGTCTTCCTGACCCATGGGGGTGGTCTTCATGATAGCATCCCTGAGGTGCTGCATGAACAGGCTCTTGTTGATAGGCATACCGCACTGCTGCTCAATGCCCTGATAGAGTTGAGCAATCTGCATACCCATCTGCAGACCAGCCATGAAGTTCTTGCTGGTGTCGGCGTTGGCGATGTACTCCATACCCTTGAGGGCCTGCTCCATGTTGATGGTGGAGTCCATGCCGCGCAGCTGCTGGCCCATACCGGCGCCGTAGAGGTCACCAAAAGCCATGCTCAGCGAGTCCATAGTCTCACTGCTGCCACCTGACTTGCTGTTGCAGCCCACAAAACCTACGGTCAACAGACCGGCTGCTGCAAATGCTAAAATCTTCTTCATAATAATAAAACTAGTTTTAAAAAATGAATTTTGAATGTTGATATAAAATGTTTTAGTTGTTCTTCTCTACCTTGATCAGCTCGACGTCAAAGATGAGTGTCGCGTTGGGCAGGATCTTGTCGCCAGAACCCTTGGAACCGTAGGCCAGCTCGCTGGGGATGAAAAGGCGATACTTGGAGCCTTCACTCATGAGCTGCAGACCCTCGGTCCAGCCGGGGATGACCTTGTCCAGGGGGAAGGTGGCGGGCTCGCCGCGCTCCACGCTGCTGTCAAACACGGTGCCGTCCAGCAACTTGCCTGTGTAATGCACGGTGACGAGGTCGGTGGGGCCGGGCTTGGCTCCGGTGCCTTCTTTCAGTACCATGTATTGCAGGCCGCTAGTGGTCTGTTCCACGCTATCATTCTTGGCATTCTCTTCCATAAACTCACGGCCAATGGTCTTATTGTCCTTGATCTGCTGGCCATAGTCGGGAGTGGCTTCCTGGGTCGTAGCTTCATCGCTCGATGATGTGTTGCCGCCACAGCAGGCCATGCCCATCATGAGCAGGGGAGCTAACGCCATAACTAAGAATTTCCTCATTGCGTATAGATTGAAAAAAGTTGTCTTGTTGTAAACTGCGTCTTACTTCTTCTCGACCTTGATCAACTGCACGTCAAAGATGAGCGTTGAGTTGGGCTGGATGGGACCCGTGCCATGAGGACCATAGGCCAGGTTAGACGGGATGAACAGCCTGTAGGCAGCACCCTCGCGCATGAGTTGCAGACCCTCGACCCAACCGGGAATCACTTGACCCACGGCAAATGTGGCGGGCTCGCCGCGCTCCACACTGCTGTCAAACACGGTACCGTCGATCAGTTGACCGGTATAGTGAACGGTGACCACGTCGTTGGGACCGGGTTGTGCGCCGGTGCCCTCCTTTACGACCTGATATTGCAGACCGCTGGCGGTGACTTTCACGCCCTCGTTGTTCTTGTTCTTCTCCAGATATTCGCGACCCAGACGCTCGTTCATCTCGGCGCCTTCTTTCTCAAGATTGGTGAAAAAATCGGTTACAATCTGCTTGGCCTCGTCAAAGGTCATCTTCTGCTCAGCGCCCTCAAAGATAGCCCTCAAACCATCGGCAAAATCGTTGATATCCAGTTTCTTGATGCCTGAGCCAATGAAGTTTCCACCCATGCTCAAGCCTAATGCATAACTCAGTTTATCCATTGAATTGTAGTGTTGTTTTTTGAAAATATCGTGCAAAGATACAGTAAAAAGTGATTTGGGTGCATCTTTTTAGAAAAATTTTACTATTTTTGCTTTCACATTATATAAAATAACTCGATACAAACCTAATAACCCAATGACTATGAGCAACAAGAAGAAATTAGTGATTTCGAGTGGCGCCGGCATCAGCGCCGAGAGTGGCATCAAGACATTCCGCGATGCCGATGGCCTGTGGGAGAATTATCCCGTCATGGATGTGGCGAGTCATGAGGGATTCCTGCGCAACCCGTCTCTCATTCACAAGTTCTACAACGAGCGCCGCCTGCAACTGCAAGGTGCTCAGCCCAATGCGGCCCACCTGGGGCTCGTGGAGCTGGAGCAGGATTTTGATGTGCGTGTCATCACCCAGAACGTGGATGACCTGCACGAGCGTGCCGGCAGTGCCAGTGTGCTGCACCTGCATGGCGAGTTGATGAAGGTGCGCTCCCTGCGGCGTGAGAACCGTCTCTACACCTTGCCTTGTGATGAGTTGAGTGATAAGGGGCTGGAAACCAGCGTTGACACGCGCGACCCCTATGGCGACCCGGTGAGGCCGCACATTGTGTTCTTTGGCGAGGCCGTGCCCAACATGGAGGCCGCAGCTCAGCTGGCTCACGATGCCGACATCTTTGTCGTTATCGGCACCTCGCTGGTGGTCTATCCTGCTGCGGCGCTCATCCAGTATGTACGGCGCGGAGTGCCCATCTACTATATCGACCCCAATCCTGCCAGCGTTCCCGACTGGGTGCATGTGATCCAGAAACCCGCGACCCAAGGTGTTGCCGATCTCATCAATATCCTGCGCGGCAAGTAGCGTGCCACAACGATAGATGAATCCGATAGCCCTGCGACTGCTCAATCAGCAACTCGTCAGCCCGCAGTTCAGCGACCCCACCGATGTGGTGCGCCACATGGGAGCCGTTCAGGCTCAGGAGTACCGCATGATGCGTTGGGGGGTGGCGATGCGCACGCGCCGACCGTCGTCCCAAGCCTTTAAGCGGGCATTTGATCGCGGACAAATCATCAGGTTGCACTTGTTGCGTGGCACATGGCAACTCGTGGCGGTCGAGGACTACTGGCCGCTGCTACAGTTGTGCGCCCCCAAGGCCAGTGCCGTCATTCATGGCTGGATGCGTAGCAACCGTGTCAGCATCGGGGATGACGAGGTGGCCAGCATACGTGACATCCTTGTCCACACCGCCCATGTCAAGGGCAGTGCCGTGAAGGAGGATTTTGTCCAGGCCCTTGTTGCGCGTGGCATCAGCATGGATGAGCAACGCTTGTCCTATCACTTGCGGCTTGCCGAGTTGTCGGGCACCCTGTGCAGCGGTGACCTGCTGCCCATGAAGGCCACTTACTCGCTCACGAGCGAGAAGGTGGGTCCTCAAGAGCCCCTTGACCGTGACGGGGCCCTGTTGACATTGACACGCAAGTATTTCCAGAGCCGCCAGCCTGCCACGCTAGAGGATTACGTGTGGTGGTCGGGGCTCAACATCGGCGACTGCCGCCGGGGCATCGCCCTCATGGGTGACGCGATACACAAGGTGAATTGGAAAGGACGGGAATACTATGTGACCGATGATTGCCGTTCACGCGGTTTCCGCAAGGGACGTTACCTGTTGATACCGCCCTACGACGAGTACCTCATCAGTTACAAGAGCCGTGACATCGTGTTGTCGCCCGATTATCGTCACAAGGCGCATAACAACAGTGGCATCTTCCAGCCCGTGATTGCCCATGATGGGGTCATCTGCGGCAATTGGGCGCCTTTCAAGGATGATGACCAAGCCGAGTTTTTCATGGGTACACATGACACCGACCTGCAAGAAGAGTGGGCCAGGTACAGGACATTCCAATCCAAGTAATACAGAAACCTAATACCTTATTGTCCCCCAAAAAAATATTGGTGTCCGGGGGAAGTCCCATTAGGGACGACCAGGGCATAGGCAGGGGTGTAACGAGGCGAAGCCGAGTGCAACCCCTGCGATAGTCAAGGCACTCGCCCAAGCCCCATCGGGGCGGCAGTATGTTGATGTGGAGGAGCCTGTCGCCCCGATGGGGCTAAATATTGGAGGATGTCGACATGATGCAGGGGTTCCGTTCGGCTTCGCCTCACTACACCACCTGCCTATGAACTGGCCAGCCCTAACGGGCTTCAGCTTCGCTCAACGACCTGTCTATGATGACCTGGCCAGCACTAACGGGCTTCAGAGGAAGCTTCTTCACGAAAAACTGCCAGAAAGATATTGATATCGAGGCGCTTATGGGACCTTGGCGATTTTTTCCCTGACTCCAATAAAAAATAATAAGAGGATGTGTCATCATTCCGCCTCAGAACTATTAATCGGTCGTTAGGCCGATTTAAAACATGAAGCGGAATGATGACACAGCCCCTTATATGATGGATGAAGTTTAGTCCTTGAACTTGATGATGGTGTCCTCGCCGGCTTTGATCTCGATGACATCCTGATAGAGCAGCCGCTCGTTCTTCTCGCGTATCATGAGCATCCGCTGGCCTTGCTGGGCACCGTATTTCATGCCCTTGACCTCACCGTCAACAATCTGGGCCGTCGAGGCCAGAAAAGTCTTGTTCAGGCCCGAGATGTTGACCCACAGGTCATCATACTGCTTGCCCGACTCGCTGACGAATACCAGGTAGCCAAAGGTGTCGCGCGTCTGATACTCCTTGGCCAACTTGTAGCTGTTGCCCGAACAACCGCTCAGCAACAGACACATGGCGCAGCACATGATAGCCAGGCACTTCTTCATCGTCAAGGAAAAAATGATCTTTTATTACTTCTTGATGCCAAACTTGATGCGCAGCTTGTCGATCATGTCCTTGGTCATAGCGTCAAGGTCATACTCGGGCTTCCAGTCCCACTCCACGCGGGCGCAGGTGTCGTCCAGCTTGTTGGGCCAGCTGTCGGCGATGCTCTGGCGCAGCGGGTCAACCTGGTATTCCATCTCAAACTCGGGAATGTATTCCTGAATCTTGTGGTAGATGACTTCGGGATCGAAACTCATCGATGCGATGTTGAACGAGTTGCGGTGCTCCAGACGCGTCGGGTCGGCCTCCATGATCTCGATGGCGGCACGCAGGGCGTCGGGCATGTACATCATGTCCATCAGGGTGCCGGCGGCGATGGGGCAGATGAACTTCTTGCCCTGAACGGCGCTGTAATAGATGTCAACGGCATAGTCGGTCGTGCCACCACCGGGAGGGGTGACATAGCTGATCAGGCCAGGGAAGCGCACCGAGCGGGTGTCAACACCAAACTTGAGCGCATAGTAGTTGCTCAGCAACTCACCAGTGACCTTGGTCACGCCATACATCGTGCGGGGTTGCTGGATGGTGTCTTGAGGCGTGCCGTCCTTGGGGGCATTGGGGCCAAATGAACCAATGCTGCTGGGGGTGAACACGGCGCATTTCTTCTCGCGCGACACTTCCAGGACGTTCATCAGTCCGTCGATGCCGATGTGCCATGCCAGTTGGGGCTTGTTCTCGGCAACAGCGCTCAGCAGGGCTGCCAGGTTGTAAATCGTGTCAATGTTGTACTTATCCACCACGGCACCAATCTGCTGGGCGTTGGTGATGTCAACGATTTCGGAGGGGCCACTCTCCAGCAGCTCGCCTTTGGGCTCAGCACCAGGAATGTAACCAGCCACGACGTTGCCCGTGTAGATACCTCTCAATTTCATTGTCAGCTCCGAGCCGATTTGTCCCGTCGAGCCGATGATCAAGATATTTTTCATTACAGTAGTTCTATAAAAATATGTTCAGGTTTATGTCAGTAAACTCTCTTAATATTGTGGTTAATCCTTACCCCATGATGCAGTCATCACGGCTTCAGGTAGTGTCCCATTTTTTGTGGCACAAAAATACAGCATTTCCAAATAATGTGCAAATTGCCCCTTGAATTTTTTCTGCTTGCCCTTAAAATGTAGTAACTTTGCTGCCTGTATGAGGGTTTTGCGCTATATATTCTTGTTGATCGCATCGCTGGTGACTATGTCGCTGGCCAGCCAGGGAATGCTCGTTGACACAGTGGCACGTGAGGACACCACTGTGCGCCTCAACATGTTCCAGCAGATGAAGGAACGCATCAAGGACCGTATCGAGGCGAAAATGAATGAGCCCTACGATACCATCCGCGACGGCACTTACTGGTGGCGTGCCATGAAGCATGGCAAGGTGGACGTGACGGGCAAGACCATCCATTACCCCAAGTTCCTGCGCTTCGCCTGGAGAACCTATAAGTGGGGCGACAAGGCATTTAACAGTTACGACACGGCCTATGTCGTCGGTACAGGCAAGAACTGGAAGCTGATGCTCAAGTCGATGAATTGGGTTGACAACTATACAGGTGAGCCTATGCCCAATTCCCATATCTTTATCCGCAGTAATCTGACATCCAATATCGGTTTGCAGTTGTCGTTCATGGCCGTCAGTGTGGGCTTCACGATGGGCGTGACCGACCTGATACATGGTAAAGGCAAGTCCAAGAAGCTGGACTTCTCGTTCACGTGCGCGCGATTTGCCGCCGAGGCTTATTACATGGAGAATGTGGGTGCCACAACGATGGATTACAGGCACAAAACCGATGCCGAGAAATACAAGGGCACCATCCATGATTTTAATGGCTTGAAGCGCATGTCCTATGGCATGAGCGCCTATTACTTCTTTAACAATCGCCGCTATGCCCAGGCTGCCGCCTATTGCTTCTCCAAGTACCAGAAGCGTAGCGCCGGGTCGTTGATTGCGGGCATCAACCTGCAACACCGCGACATGCGGTTTGATGCTGATGAGTTCCCCGCCATCGTGCGCGACCAGCTGCCCGAGGGCGTGGAGATGCCCCGTTTCCTCTACAATGACTATTGTGTGATGGTGGGTTATGGCTACAACTGGGTGATGAGCAAGAGTTGGCTACTCAATATCACCATGGCTCCCTATCTGGGTTACCGGCATGTCATTGCCACACAGCACGAGAACCGAATCAGCACTTTTTCAATTAACATGCGGGCGCGCATGGGGGCGGTCTATAACCACAAGCAGTTTTTTGTGGGGTTGCAGGGGTATGCCGACATTCACCGCTATCGCACCGATGACTACTACTTTGTGGGTGCTATCCTTGACTTCACGGCACTGGTCGGCATCCGTTTCTAGCGTGTGACGCGCAGTGGCCCTTGTGTTGCGGTCAAGCAGTTGAGTATTACGCCCTGGATATCATGTGATCATTGTATCGGTCTCCGCAATATTGGTATTTATTTCGGTAATTTGTTTATACGCCCATGCGTCAAATGACAGTAATTTTGCACCGAGATTAACCAAAATAAGTAATTAGGATTATGATGAAACGGATTCTTTTATTCATGGCGATTGTGATGGCGATTTTCTCGTCACAGGATGTGGCTAGAGCAGCGAGTGTGGACGAGGCTGGCAAGATGCTGGTGGTGTATTACAGCTATACCGGTAATTGCCGTCAGATTGTGGAGTCGTTGACTGCCCAGGTCGAGGCCGATGTGATGGAAATCGAACCTGCCGAGAAAGGTCTGCACTACGAGGCCAATAACTATGCACTGGGCACACAGCTGTTGAACGCGATTAACGCTGCGCCCAACGATGCTGCCAGCTATCCAGCTATCGACCCTGTACCTATTACCGATCTGAGCGGCTATGACAATATCATCATCGTTACCCCGTTGTGGTGGAGCCAGATGGCTGCGATCATGCAGACCTATCTCTTTCACTATGGCCCACAGATGGCGGGTAAGCATGTTGGACTGATTGTGTCGAGCCATTCCAGCGGCATCTCACAGGTGGTGGCCGATGCCAAGCGCCTCGTTCCCAGTGCGGTGTGGATGGGCGATGCCTTGTGGATCAAGGCCAGCAATCATGCCAACCGGGCCGCCCTCATCCAGAACTGGATCGCATCACTTGATTTTGCCGCTGGTGCAACAGCTGCTGTCGATCAATTGTACATCACCATCGGCGGAGTGACGCAACAGGCCACGCTCGTCGATAACGCTGCTACCAGGGAACTGGTGACCCGACTGCAGGAAGCCCCCGTCACGGTAACACTCAATTCCAGTGGCGGATTTGAGATTTGGGGGCCATTGGGATTTGCGTTACCCACAAGCAATGAACAGGTCAACGCCCAACCTGGCGACATCGTCCTCTACAATGGCAGTAACATCTGCCTGTTCTATGGTTCCAACTCATGGAGTTATACCCGACTGGGTCACATCGACGGCTTGACCGAGAGCCAATTGAGGACTTTCCTCAAGGCAGGAGAAAGCAACATCAGCGTGACCTTGTCCATCACTGCACCCGCAGCTGGAATCAAGGGCGACGTGAATGGTGACGGTGAGGTGAGCATTGGCGACGTGTCGGCCTTGATCGACGTGCTGCTGGGCGGTCACACCGATACTGCGATGGCCGATGTCAATGATGATGGCGAGGTGAGCATTGGCGATATCACCAAGCTGATCGATATCCTGCTCAATGGCGAGTCGGCGTAATGGGAGAGTATTGAATTATTCACAACAATCACATAATATTAAAGAGATGAAACGCGTTTTAATTGTAGCAGCGATGATGGGCTTGATGCTTGTGTCCTGCAACCATAATAATCTTAAAGAAGAGAATATGAGTACGACATTGAATTTAACTCAAGAATGGGACAAGACCTTCCCCAAGAGTGATCAGGTTGATCACAAGAAGGTGACCTTTAAGAACCGCTATGGCATCGAGTTGGCTGCCGATATGTATATGCCCAAGGGTGCCCAGGGGAAGCTCCCCGCAATAGCAGTGAGCGGGCCCTTTGGTGCCGTCAAGGAGCAGTGCAGTGGCTTGTATGCCCAGCACATGGCCGAGCGCGGTTTCATTGCCATCGCCTTTGACCCCTCGTTTACTGGTGAGAGTGGTGGTGAACCTCGTCGTGTGGCCTCCCCCGACATCAATACCGAGGATTTCCTGGCCGCTGTTGACTTCCTGTCGGTGCAGGACAATGTCGATCCTGAACGCATCGGTATCATCGGCATCTGTGGATGGGGTGGTATGGCCGTCAATGCTGCGGCGCTGGATCCCCGCATCAAGGCCACGGTGGCATCCACGATGTACAACATGAGCCACATCAATGCCTGTGGTTACTTTGACAGCGAGGACTCGCAGGAGCAGCGCATGGAAAAGCGCAAGGCTCTGGCCGCACAACGCACCGAGGATTTCCGCAATGGCACCAATAAGCGTGCCGGTGGCGTGGTTGACCCTCTGCCCGAGGACGCTCCTTTCTTTGTCAAGGACTACTATGACTACTATAAGACCAAGCGTGGTTATCACGAGCGCAGTGGCAACAGCACCGATGGTTGGAATGTGACGGGTTGCCAGTCGTTCTTGAATCAGCCCATTCTGGCCTATGCTAACGAGATTGAGGCTCCCGTGTTGCTCATTCATGGCGAGAAAGCGCATAGCCGCTACTTCAGTGAGATGGCCTTTGAGAAGATGACCGGCACCAAGCCCGCTGGCAAGAGCATGACCATTGGCAACAAGGAACTGTTGATTATCCCTGGCGCTGTCCACACCGACTTGTATGATGACAAGAACGGCAAAATCCCCTACGACAAGATCGAGCAGTTCTTCAAGGAGAACCTCAAGTAATTGAGGTGAGAGAATATGGCACGTCCGCTAGGCTGGTAATCATCAGCATGGCGGACGGCTTTTATTCTGTAATTATAAGAGTTGCGTCTCGACATAAAAAAAGAATAAATTCTTTTGTTCTGTGCTCGACTTGCACTATCTTTGCAGACTAGACAAACCGACAATTCTGTAATCTGATGAGTGAGAAGTATATCGTATCGGCGAGAAAATATAGGCCCTCGACGTTTCGCAGCGTGGTGGGGCAGCAGTCATTGACCCATACCCTCAAGACGGCGATCGCAAGTGGCAGGTTGGCCCATGCCTACCTCTTCTGCGGCCCACGTGGTGTGGGCAAGACGACGTGTGCCCGCATCTTTGCCAAAACCATCAACTGCGAACATCCCACACCTGAGGGGGAGGCCTGCAATGAGTGCGCATCATGCAGGGCGTTCAACGAGCAACGTTCCTACAACATCAACGAGCTGGATGCCGCGTCCAACAACAGTGTCGATAACATCCGCGACCTGACCGAGCAGGTGCGCATTCCGCCGCAAACGGGTCGTTACCGCGTGTTCATCATCGATGAGGTACACATGCTCTCACAGGCCGCCTTCAACGCTTTTCTCAAGACGCTGGAGGAGCCGCCCGAATACGCTATCTTCATCCTGGCGACTACCGAGAAGCAGAAGGTTATCCCCACCATCCTCTCGCGCTGCCAGATTTATGATTTCGCCCGCATCACCGTGCCCGACATCGTGCAGCAGTTACAGTATGTGTGCGAGCAGGAAAGCATCGAGGCCGAATCGGCTGCGCTCAACGTCATCGCCCAGAAGGCTGATGGTGCCATGCGCGACGCCTTGTCCATCTTTGACCAGGTGGCTGCTTCGACCCAGGGGCACATCACCTACCAGAGTGCGCTCGATAATCTTAACGTCCTGGACTATGACTACTACTTCAGGCTCGTGGAGACATTCCTCACGGGGGATGTCAACGAGGCGTTGCTCATCTATAAGGAGATACGCGACAAGGGGTTTGACTCGCAATTCTTTGTCAACGGCCTGGCTCAACACTTGCGCGACTTGATGGTGGCCAGCACGCCCAAGACACGGACCCTGCTGGAGATGAACGACGAGGTGGCCCAGCGGTATGGCGTGCAGAGCGCCAAGTTAACCCCCGCATTCTATTACCGTGCGCTTGACCTGTGCAACACTTGTGACTTGAATTACCGCAACGCCAGCAGCAAGCAGTTGCTGGTCGAACTCATGTTGATCAAGTTGTGTCAACTCGTAAGGGCTCCACAGCCCCAGCAGACTGCACCACAACCCTTACAGAAGGTGGCTCCAGCTGCGACCCCGCAACCCGCGCAGCCCCAGCACATGACACCCCGTCAGCAACAGGCACCGCAACCGCCCGTTCAGCAGGTTACAGCTCCAGCTCCAGCCCCTGCGCCCGTTCCTCAGCCTCAGGCGACTCCCCAGCCAGTAGCGATGCCGGCCCCGGGCCGCCCCATGCCAGGTAAGATAGGTGGCGCCCCACGCATCATGGTGAATGTGCCCAATGCCACCGCGGCTACGGCACCAACTGCCGCAACCACCACACCATTGCGCACCCAGGAGTTCACGGCCCAGCAACTGCAAGAAGCGTGGCAGGGATACATGATGGAGCACCCGCAGGAGCGTGCACTGGTAACAACCATGTCCTATGCCGTGCCACAACAGGGGGCTGATGCCGAGCACTATGTCATGACAGTGGGGAGCCCCACCGAGCAAAAGAATGTCGAGGAGCACAAGGAAGCGCTGATGAAGTTCCTGTGTGATACCTTGCAGAACGACCGCTTCACGCTGGACGTGAAAGTGAGTGAAGTGCCCATCGACACCCCCAAGATCCTGTCACCTCGCGAAGTTGTGGAACAGATCAAGCAACACAACCCCAACTTCACCCAGTTCCTCAAGGACTTCGACCTCGGCTTGGCCTAAAGCCTTGCTTCAAACAACCGTAACAACATTAAACAAGGCGCTGTGTCATCATGCGATGCTTGCATGGTGAAAATGGGCTAGGGCAGGGCGTTGATGGCTGCGGCCTTGACCGTAAAGAAGTTGTCGCTGTTGTTCTTCAACAGGTTGTACTCGCTGTGGTTGCCCCACGGGGCAGGCTTGTCCTCGATAAAGGTGTCCTCGCCCGTGTCGTTGTCAATGTATTGTTCAATGCGTGATTGCCAGGCGCGGATGCGTGCCTGCGATGAACTGCGGTCCATCAATCCCTTGCCACTGGTGACCAGCTCCTTGAGGAACGCCACATATTTTGCCTTGAAATCACTGTACTTGAGGACTCTGGCGATCAGCGGATTGTTGTCATTGCCCCACCGTAGGGGATTTTGCCTGCCAGCATCGTCCTGCACGCCGCAGCGCAGGCTGGTACCCAGCGTGTTGTCATAGTCATAGGGGATGAAGAAGAACCGGTAGCCCGACGTCTGCCTGCCGTTGAAGTAGATGTAGTAGTTGTTGGCGTTGTTCCAGTAGTCGTCCCACATGCCGACGGCCACATTCACGGCATAGGTCTTGAGCAGTAAATCAATGTCGGTCACCTCTTGAATCCATGTGTAGAACTCGTTGTCGCTCAAGTGGCACACTTTGTCCATGAAGTCCAATAATTGCGTGCGTGCGTTGTCAAACTCGCTGGTCTGGGTCTCTAACGTATAGGCGTGTCGGTCGTCGCTGTCATCATCATACCAGATGTCACCATTGGGGTTGTTGAGCCCCGCGGCGCTATTGCGGCACTTCCACAGGTAACCGTTGCTGGCCCCAAAACGGTCGCTCCTGTCCCTGAGGTAGCGCTTGTCAATAGGCTCCAGCATCTCATACACCCCATAGTAGGCCTCCTTGCTGTCGCCCTCAACGTGCAGCCACAGTCGGCAATAGTTGTCGCGCAAGGCGGTCCAGATGCCGGCCCGCCTGAACAGGTCGTAGCAGAACAGCTCTCTCACATACATCGGGTCATCCTTGAACCACTTGAGGTGCAGTTTGCGCACGCCCTGGATGGTGTGGGCATCGTCATCGACATACTTGCGCAGGTTGACACCGAAGTGGGCATGGTGCCAGTCGGTATTGTCGCGTTGATGCATCTGCCCGTGCCAACCCTCGGGACGGCGCCGTGAGGTGTTGCCCTTGAGACGCAGCCCCACGCTGTCGATGACCGTGGTCTCGCCATCCTTGACAAATGTGATGGCGGCCCTCACATACTGTGTGGTGTAGGCATTGGCATCATACAGGGCAAGCAGACGATTCCACTCGTCAAGGCTCACCGTGAGGTGTATCTCGGGAATTACCTCGTCGTCCCACACATAGTCATAGCCTTCCTTGACGGGCTGGGGCAACTCGCCGCCCAACATGTAATCGATGAGGATGTTAATGTCGGCAATGTTGATTTCCTGGTCGTAGTTGACATCGGCGCGTCTCTTGATGTCGGGATTGTCATCGTTGCCGGTTAACAGCAGGTCAATAAGGGCATTGATGTCGGCAATGTTGATTTCCTGGTCACCGTTCACGTCACCCACCGTCAGTGAGAAGGGGTCAGGAACCACGGGCTCCACATATTCCTTGATGTTGAACGTGAGGTTGTTGAGGTTGAAGGTGAAGGTATAGTCCTCGTCGCTGCCACTGAACTTGTAGGAGTGATTGTTGTTACTCTTCTGGGTCGTGTAACTGTTGTCCAGAGTGACTTCCTGACTGCCATTGCCATTGGGCCCATATCGATAGTTGGCATTGAACATGGTCCAGTCGCTGGTCTGCCCGTCGGCAAACACAAACCACACCGTGCCGTTGACGTGGGTCGTTAGCGTGTAGAGGCCGTTACCCTCGTCGGTCATTTCCACGCCGTTGCTAGGGTTCCAGTCTCCAAATGGGGCATTGCCCACCATATAGATAGCCGCTTGTGCTGGCAGGGTCGCCAGCACAAGGACTATAGTTGTCAATAGTGTTAAATACCTATTCATCTTGAATTTTGGTTGTTTGTCTGGGGCTGTGTCATAATTCCGCATCATGTTTTTGATCGGCCTAATGGCCGAGAACCTTTAGCTAGGCGAAGCCAAATTAAACAAAAATTTGTATAAAAATCAAATAAAATAAATTTTTTATAATGATTTTATTGATAATTTTTGCTTCATTTCTCGCGCTAAGCGCGATTCACTTTTCGTGACCTTAGTTTCGCAACACCCTCTAATATTATTGAGTCGCAATTATGACACACCCTGCTCATGATTACTCATACCAGGTGGAGTACATCAGGTAGTTCTTGGCGATTTTCACGTTGATTTCGCTGGCCTGCTTGGGATCGACCATCTTCTTGAATTTCGCTGGACTGCCTGCCCACAACTCGTGGGGACCCACCTTGGTGCCACCCAGCACGACACTGCCGGCAGCAATGATGGCACCCTCGCCAATCTCGGCATGGTCCAGAATGACACTTCCCATGCCGATGAGGGCCATGTCACCGATTTTGGCACCGTGCACGACCACGTTGTGACCGATAGACACATCGTTGCCAATCTCGGTCACCGATTTCTCATACAATGTGTGTATCACGCTGTTATCCTGAATATTGACACGGTTGCCAATGGTGATGGTGTTCACATCGCCACGCAGCACAGCGTTAAACCAGATGCTGCAATCCTTGCCCATAGTCACATCGCCCACAACGACAGCGTTGTCAGCCAGGAAACAATTCTCTCCAATCTTGGGCTCAAAGCCCCTAACTTTCTTGATGATAGCCATTTATTTAGTTGTTTATTTTTAGTTTCTAGTTTTCAGTTTCTAGTCCCTAGTTTCTAGTTTTTAGTTGGCATTCGCAAACGCCTAAAGCCTAACGCCTAATTGCCATGTATCAAGACATCGTTGACACTTTTGTATCAAGACATCGTTGACA
>CAMVAP010000040.1 GCA_947165485.1 uncultured Prevotellaceae bacterium | reverse complement strand
CTGCAAATTTACACAATCATCTTTGTATCAACAAATTGCGTTCAAATTTTGAACTGAAAAATATATTTGGGTAGGTCGTTACGGGTCGTGGTGGGGTTCCGTTCCGCTCGGGCATGAAAAAAGCCATCCTTGCGGACGGCCTTTTCTCGGCGGGTGCGGCTATGGCTTAGCAGGTGCGGAACACGTGGCCATCGCTGAAATCGTAGTCCGACATGAACAGCTCACGGGCAAAAGCCTTGAAGTCAAAAAAGCGGGTGATGCTCTCGGGCACATTGTCGAACATGCAAAGCTCATCTGTGAGGTGCTCGGCAAACGCCTCCTCGCTGTCCCACTCGCCGCAATAGCGCTCACGGAATGCTTCCATCGAGGGGGCGCTCTCGCAGGTGACATCCATAAATGCCTCGTAGGCCTCGCGCTCATCATCATCGAGCTCGGCCAGCTCCTGAATGAGCTCAAACACGGCCTCACTCATGCCGCTCTCGCTATAGAGCGAATCGGGGTAATTCTCATAATCGAGGAACATGAACTCGGGATCGGCCTCATCACGGTGGAGCCATCGGCAGGCGGCGATGAAATCGCCGTAGGTGCTGAAACTGGTAAGGTCAAGCCACATGCCAGCCAGCGGGCGGCCTTCATTGTACTTGTGATAGGTGCAGCAGAACACGGCGGGATGGCCACTGCGGTAATCGTACTTGTGGAAATCGAGGTCAACCTCCTCAAGCTCATCAACGATATTGAAATTGGATGAGCTGAGCGAGCCTTTTACCAACTGCTCTTGAACACTGGCGCTGTCAGCACCGCTTGCGGGATTGAAAGAATTGAAATTGTTGTCCATAACGAAAAATATTAAAAAGTTAAACATACGATTTTGAACTTGTTGTCGCTTTCGCTTCGCCTTTACGATGCCTGCAAAGTGCGGCTGGAGCACACTAAAGCAAGGCTTGCCCGGGAATTACTACCCCGCAGGGGCTGGAGAATTTCCGAAGGCAACTCGTCTCGGCCTTGCGTGTGGGTAAGCCGCAATACCTTTGCAGCGTAAAGGCATCGAAAGCGAGGATGAACAAGTCATGGATGTCTGGGTGATTTTTACGGACAACAGGCTATTTCTCCTGCAAGAGGTTGCGCCCAAGACGGCTCCAGGAACAAGAGCTGATGAAATATGAACCGTCATTTTTCATTTTCAAAAAAACATATAGTTTTGAGGCGCCACACGTTCCACACATTCCACATCGCTGATAACCAATGGTTTGACGAATCAGCATTTTGTGGAAATGTGGAAAATTTGTGGACGTTTTGAAGTCCTGAAACAGGTCTCACAAATTTTGTGGAAAAGTGTGGAAGATTGTGGTAACATTTTAGAATGGCCAACTTATTGATATTCAATATTGTGGAAATTGTGGAAATTGTGGAAGGAAATGTCTGCTGAAAATTTTGCGGCTTAACGGCTAAAAAAATAGGCACCGACTTTCCCAAGCCAGTACCTACGTCCAATTTGAAATGTTATTTACGTTTGGGAAGAATTTAAAATTAGGGTTCGTTTACAGTTAAGTCTTCCAGGTTGACATTATATGCCTCGTTCAACTTGTCGTAGTCGAAGCACATCACCTGGTCAAAACCGTATTTCTTGACATACTTGACGTACCCGGTGATGGGGTCACGCCGTTCCTCAGTCTGCTGCTCACCGTTGATGATGATCTTGTATCGCCACGAGCGCTTCCTTCCGAGATAGGCATTAGAGTTCTCGAGGTAGTATATCAACGAGGCTGGCGGAATCAGCACCTCATTGACCTGGCGTCCGTGCATCTTGTAAAGCTGGAATATACGGCTGTAGCGCAGATAAAGGATTCTCTTCGTTGTAGGGAACACCATCTCACTGTTTCTGTCAGAACATTTGAGACGGTCTTCCCTGTCAATGCGGAAGTCGCATCCGTCCCATATCTTGCCTTCCTGGTGGAAGTATGAGACGATGTTCCAGAAGTTGGCCAGCTCGTTGTTGGATTTCGTCTCGTTGTTCTGGGCACGGATGCCGCTGATGACGACGTTACGGAGATCATCAAAGTCAAACGGCAGGTCAATGACATCCTTCAGGGCATGGTATGCCGCCATCGGGATGATCCAGTTGCGCAGCGTCCTGTCCTCAATGTTTTCCATCTCGAAGACCTCACTGATGTCTGCAAAGCAGGCATCATAGCTCTGCTTGAACTCCTGGATGAACTTGGCACGGTACCTCAAGAGCTGGAGCGTGATGTGGGTGCAGCCACGTTTGCGGGTTTCGACCAGGTCGGCGAACTTTCGTTTCGCCTCCTGAGAAAACTGGCTCTTGGAGTACGACAGGAAAATGAAGCGCGAGAATAGGGCGATGTCTGCTGTGGCCATCTCCTGGCCACTGACTATGACACCGCAACTGACCTTGGTTACCTCGCGCTTCTTGTCCCTGTCCATGTTCATCCTGTTGCGCCCGGTGCCGTCCCACAGTCCCTTCAGGAACTCACGCTTGTCTATCTCGATGCTGTTCTTGAACTCATCGAGGTGGACAAGGGCGTTGGCGCACTGGGCGACAGCATCGGCGAGTGCAGGCAACGTGGAGTTGCTGATATTGGGCGGGATGTTCTCGATGATGAAGAACGACATCAGCGAATGTCCCAGCTCGGACTTTCCCGAGCCTTTAGGCCCGAACAGATTGAGGATGGGGAAATGCTTCGTGTAGCCCACGATGATGTCACGGAACAGCGTGGCCAGCAGGAAGCACAGTCCGACTTTGGCGTTGTCGCCGAACACATCGATGAGTTTCACGGCGTAGTCGTGGAACGAGATCGTACCGTAGTTCATGTGGACGAAGTTCCTCTCGAACTGGAAGAACTGCGTGTCGTCCCTATAGATGGAGGAGAATGCGGGCAGATAGTAGTTGCCCTGTTCTCCCAGACGCACTATACCAAGGTCATCCACAGGATGCCATTCGGTATCGAAAATACCGTTGCCAAAGGCAAAGAAGCCTTGGCGCTGCCACCCGAGCTGGCGTATCTCTACAGCCGTCTCGGTGGTGAAATAAAGAAACCGTTTCAATGCCATAAGCTGATCGTCCTTTGCGAACCAAAGGTAATTGCCGAGTCCTTCGATACGTTGTTTGAACTTCGACACCGAGACGAGTTCCTCAGCATGTAGTTCAACGATTTCGGACTCATGGTTGACGTTTGTTATCTGATACAGGCGGATGGGCGACACCATGTCCTTGATGTGGAACAAAGGTTTCATGGTGAAGTTCGACCATTCGCGGGTCTTGCCGTCGCTGTTGACCGAGATATAGCGGTTTCCCTGCTCCTGGAAGCCGTATTTCTCAAGAAGGTCAAGGCTGACGGTCACACCCGAGTTCTTGATGTCCGTCTCGGCACGCTGCCGCTTGGCACCCTTGATGGCATTTCGCCACATCGGCTTGCCGGGCATGATCTTGTTGAGCGTGTCGACGTACATGGAGAGCTTGACCTCATCCTCGATGCCGGCGGCCAGTTTGGCAATCTCCATGACCGCCTCACTCTTGTCCGCCTGGGTTGTCTTGTCGCTGATGAGCTTGCGGGCGTACCACGGGATGAAGTCCTGCTCGTCGATGCCTTCGAGGATCTTCAGGCTGGTGCAGAAGCTGTCGGGGTCGTTCTTCTTGCCGCTTGCGGTAAGGGGAATCTCCTTGACAGTGACCTCAAAGCCTTTCTCGACTGCCAGCGTGCCGTTGGTGATGACGGATTTGATGCCCGTGCCGTATTCCTCGCCCGCTTCAGGCGGGTCGGCATCGGGGATGAAACAGATCTTGGATGTCGCCCGTTTCAGGGCGTTCAGCTGGTTGTCCGTCCATCTGGAGCCGAGTGACGCGGCCACATTGTTCGCACCTATGGCCTGGAGCCTCAGGACATCGGGCGCTCCCTCCACAAGGTAGCACTTGTTCTCCTTCACCGCTGCGCGGAACGCGAGGTGGATGCCGAAGACCGAGTTCTCCTTGCTGTACAGCAGCGAGCTGGCCGAATTGAGGTACTTCGGAGCATCGGGGTTGGTCCCTATGTACCGTGCAGTATAGCCGATGACACGGCTGTACCTGTCACGGATGGGGATCATCACGCGCTCACGGAAGAAGGCGTACAGACCACCACCATGGTCTGATTGCCTGAGCAGGTCCATTTCCAGAAGGAGGCTGGTGGATATGCCGTTCTTCTCGGCATAGCGGATGAGAAGCTGGCTGTTCTTCGGGGCATAGCCGATGCCCGTCTCCTCTATGAACCTCGGGTTCCAGCGCCCCGTGGCGTAGGCATGAGCATGGACGGACTCCGCGTCGCTTGCCCTAAGCTGCGCCACGAAAAAGCGCTGCAACAGCTCGTAGGCGATGAACATGGCCTCGCGCTTCTTGTTTTTCCTCTCCTGCTCCGCGGTGAGCCTTTCGTGGGACTCCTCGACGGTCACGCCGCACATGCCGGCCAGTTCCTTGACCGCTTCGGGGAAAGTGGCATTATTGTACTTCATCACGAACTTGATAGCGTTGCCGCCTTCGTTGCACGCCCCGAAGCAGTGCCAAGTGTTGCGGGCCTTGTTCACGATGAAGGACGGCGTGCGCTCGTTGTGGAACGGGCAGCAGCACTGGTAGTTGCTGCCCTTCTGCTTGAGTTCGGGCACATACCGGCGCACGACATCAACGATGTCGACGCTCTCGAGGATCCTGTCTATGGTTCTCTCATCAATCATCGAAAACTATGTCATACTCAGGCAGCGCCTCTTTCCCGGCAAAGCATTTGCCATCGCTATGCCACATGACGCAGCGATGGCATTTCCTGCCGTTTTTTGACTCCAGTTCGATAATTCCGGTAACATGGTCCAGGACGCGCTTGCCCATGACGTAATAGACCGCGTTGAACGTGATGCGGCTGTCCTTGGCGGCGGCGTCCTCCCACTCCCTGACGGTATGGTAGCTGTTGAAGATGCTGTTCATGGCAGTCATGGCAGGAATGCGCAACAGATCTCGTGTACTACCTGCTTCTCGAGTTTCGAGAAGTTGTGGTGTTTCATCTTGTAATAGAAGGTGCCATAGGCCCAACCGCATTCCTTCATCATAATCTCACGGAAACGGCATTTGTCTGACCGTTTCAACTGACTATAAATTTCATGCATAATCTTATTTTTTTAGTTCAAAGTTTGTACAATTCAAATAAAAGACTTAACTTTGCACAAAAGTAATACAAAGATTTTGATTAAATCTTATAAATAAGTAAGATTTTTGCCAAAATTTTTCTAAGTCCAATTTGAAATGTATAACGGGAAAGTCATTAAAGAGCTGTTAGACAGCAAGAACATACCCTACGGCGATCTATTGAAGGCGTTGGGTATGAATCCGAAGCAGACTTCAGTCAATTCCCTTGTAAAGGGGAATCCGTCTGCCAAGCGGCTCGAATCGATTGCGGACTTCTTCGGCGTGTCGATCGACACATTATTCATTAGGGAAGGTGTCGAACTGTCTGCCGAGGATGAGCTGAAAAGCCTAAGCGTTACCAGTCTCAGGAACCAGGTTGCTCACCTCCGTGAGCAGCTTATCTTCCGTGACCAGATGCTTCGAGAGAAGGAAGAACGCCTCAAAGAAAAGGAGGCAAGAATCGTCCTCCTAGAGAAGTTAAATTCTGTTTATTCTCAGCAAGTTAAGTAGGGTTTGTCCATAGACAGATTATAGACAGTAGCTATTAATTTTCGGCACTTTTCCAAAAGCCAAGTATCTGATAATCAACGATTGTTTCTTAGAAAAATTTAAGTGGAGAGTCTTGTCCTCTCCGCTTTAAACGGGTTAAGCGTTTGCCAGTCAGACGATTAACCCGATTTTTTTGTTTTTGGTCGGACGATTTTCGGATGGTAATTTTGGCTCACCTGATTATAGACGGCATATATACGATAAAACCAGCACAATGACATGCGGTGTTTTTGCCAGACAAGAGTGGCCCTCTTCGAGGTCCGTCCGATTCGTGTCCTCTCTCCCCAGGCCACACCGACCCTCGGCAAGTGCGCCCTGGGGTTTGCGCAATTCAAGGCCGATGGCCTTGGCGAGGTCTCTCAACCTCATGTTTGCCCCTACTAATTTTCCGTTGAGCCGAAAAGACACGTTTTTTCATGAGAAGCTGAGTCAAAAATAAGTTCATTTTAATAAGACATGAATGACGACTTTGAAATTAATATCGCTGACATCAATTCCATCATCAATACAATTCTAGACTACAATCAATGATATTAACTTCTTGGAGATCGCATTTGTTTCTTTAATGGAGGTTTCGATAGCCAATAGTCAAATGATAAAAGATTATCCCAAAAAAATGTTGATTCTGTGTAGTTTTTAAATGTATCTTGCGTCTAAGGAGTGAAATCAGTTCTAAAAAAGCATCGATATTATGGAAACAAATTGGAAAAAATCATTAGGAATTGTGTTATTGACTCTAGGCATTCTTCTCGTTATTGGGGGATGCATCGTTGCAGGGATAAAAGGAGATTACTTATGGATCATATATGGTATTCTCATAGGTCTTAACATCTGTATCATAGGTTTAGGCTATTACTATTGGAACGTGATAAAAAGGGCATCTAAACCTGGTGCCACCTGGAATTCCATGATTATTATGGTCACATTGTTTGGCTTATGCCTGTTGTATTGTCTCTTTGTTCATGATTTTAGTATTCTGGGTTTTGATATGAAAACCTTTTCAGTCGGAATTTTGGCCATACAACTATATCATGGAATTATTCTAGTCATTAAAGAACGAAAGCACATAAAAAGACTATCAGTCTAAAATCACATCACCTAGCAGTGAATCAGTATTTGACCAGCGCCGGGCGTTCTCCTGAAAGGGACGCCCGGCGCTGGTCACGTGAGGGTGTGTCTTAATCAGCCTGCAACTATGTCAGCACTATGCACGGTGAAGTGGCTGTGTCGTCTTTCACGCCTAATACTTTGACCGGCCTAATGGCTGATTTGAAGGTTCTCGCGCGTAGCTCGATTCATGAATCCTACATGCTACCCTACCGCTAAAACTTCAGACACCCAACAATATCTTTTTATTTACTCCTGGGGGAGACGGCGGAAGCCCTCGCCCAGGATTTCGCTACTCTCCATGATGTTGACAAACGCGTGGGGGTCAATGTGATAGAGAACCGAACGGAGCTTGATCATGTCGGAGCGGTCGAGGGTGACGTAGAGCATCTTGCGCTCGGTGCCTTTGTAGAGGCCAGTACCTGCGATGAGGGTTCCGCCACGCTTGATGTCGTTGATGATGTAGTCACGCACGGCCTCGGCCTCGTCGGTAACGATAAACATGGTCTTGTAACTCTTCATGCCATCGACAACAAGGTCGATCACCTTGCCCTCGATAAAGATGATGATAATCGAATAGATGGGCAAGCGGATGTCACCGAAGGCTACCAGGGTGCTCAGGGTGATGATGCCATCAACGATCATGACGAGGGTGCCCAGGGAAATCTTGGTGTACTTGTGCAGGATCATCGAGATGATGTCCGAGCCGCCACTGGTGGCGCCCGAGCGGAATATCAGACCGATAGCCACGCCGTAGATGATGCCGGCGACGACGGTGTTGAGGAAGTAGTCGGGGTGGAACCAGCCGCCATGATGGGGAATCTCGACCATCGACTTGATCATCGAGGGGTCAACCGCCTTGACGATATCACCGTCATGGATGACGGGATTGTAACCCCAAGCGCTCTCGAGGATGAAGGTAAACAGGAAAATCAAGGCTGTGGAGACAATGGTCTTGATACCGAACTTGGGACCTAATACCCACGTGCCGATGATGAGCAAGGGCACATCCATGCAGATGGCATAGAGTGAGATTTTCCAGGGCCACAGGGTGTTGAACACGTTGGACAGACCGTAGGTGCCGCCAGGTGCCATCAAATAGGGGTTTACAAACATCACGTCGCCCACGGCAAACAGCAGGCTACCGATGGTGAGCAGGACATAGGCAAACACTTCCTGCCATAACTTTCTCTTGGGATCAATTTTAATCATCATAACTCTTTCTCTGAAATATGGCCGCAAAGGTACTCATTATTTCCCAATTGGCGACATTATGCAAGAAAATTCGACTCGAAAACCCTGCGAGTGTTCACCTTAATTTATTCCAAAAGATTTTTTTGGGTCACCACACGCAAGAAATGGACAGACACCGTGTTATATTATTAGTTACAATTATTAAAAAACCAAAACAAGTAATGAAACTCATGACGAGAACACTGGTTATCATGATGGTGGTGGCTATCGCTGGCCTGGCATCATGCACTAAAGATGCCCCCGAAGGCGAATGGTCCAAAATGAAATGGAAAGCCCCTAATGGCCTGGTGAAGGAAAACAGCGCCTACATCATTCCTGCCGAGGGCGGCGAGTACACCTTTGAGTGCACAAATTATTCAAGAGTGTGGCTGTCGGCCATCCATGACCGTGGCGAGATTGTCTATCCTGTCTATCCTCAACTTGACGATGATGACTTCCTCACATTCACGGGCGAGTGGTTTGGCGTGAACTGTGACCGCAATCACGTCATCATCAATTTTGAACCGCTGGAACAGGACATCGACTCGAGGGTCCTCTCAGTCGGGGTGACAGCAGGTGATATCTTTGACTCCTTGAGTTTCACGCAACGTCGATAGGGGTCACTTTTTCATGGCCCAGGTGTTGGCCAGATACACGACGACAAAAGATGCCATCATAATGATGACAGCATAGGCTATACCGCCCATCAACTCAAGCGTCAGCAGGGGTATCAACGCCCCAGACAAGAACAGCATGATGGCGACCAGCAGCCTGAGCCGCTTGATGTTGACCTTTTCGCGCTCCTTACTGCTTGCCGTGTTATAGCCAGCAATCAGCCCGTCACCCTTGCCTGCCAGGATGACGATTCCCATCGCTATCATCAATGCCATGATAGCATAAATCACTATGTAGCCCATAACCATAGAGCAGTCAGTTTTCTTGAGGGCAAATATACTCTTTATGCGGGAATTGGGGAAGAGAATGCAGGAATGTTTTTTTTAAAACCATCGAATCGGGCAAATAGCATGCTGGCCAATCATCATGTGCCGCCCAGCGAAAATAACCGTGAAAGACCATGTGCACAAAATTTAATGGGGCTCAAGTTGCGAAATATGGGAAAATGTGAGTACCTTTGCAGGAAGAAGTAACAATAACATTAAAACAACACAAGAATTATGGCAGATAAAACACCAACTCCACACATTGGAGCCAAGTATGGCGAGATTGCACCCACAGTGATAATGGCTGGCGACCCCCTGCGCGCCAAGATGATGGCCGAACGCTATCTGGAGAACCCCGTGCTCTATAACCAGGTGCGTGGCATGCTGGGCTATACAGGCATGTACAAGGGCCAGCGCGTGTCGGTTCAGGGCCATGGCATGGGTATTCCCTCCATCGGCATTTACTCCTATGAGTTGTTCAACTTCTATGACGTGAAGACCATTATCCGCGTGGGCTCGGCTGGCTCGATGCACCCCGACCTGCACATCGGTGACCTGGTGATGGCCCAGGGCGCGTGCACTAACAGCGCCTACGCCATGCAGTTCCACTTGCCCGGCATCTATGCACCGATTGCCGACTTTGGTCTGCTGCGCGCAGCTGTTGAGAAGGCCGAGGAACTGGGTTACCGCTACAAGGTGGGTAACGTCTATTCGTCAGACACCTTCTACGACGACAGCCCCGACACCGACCAGTGGCAAAAGATGGGCGTGCTCGCCGTCGAGATGGAAGCACCGGCCCTCTACATGAACGCTGCCCGCAGTGGCGCCCGCGCCCTGTGCCTGTGCACCATCAGCGACTCGTTGGTTACCGGAGAAGTTACTACAGCCGAGGAGCGTCAGAACAACTTCACCCAGATGATGGACGTTGCATTTGGAATCATCTGATTAGGCTTTTTAGGCATTAGGCTTGAGATCTATAACTCATAGTTACTAGTTAATAAACGCTTTAAATATACACTACATAAATATGGCAATGTTATCCAGAATCACCGAACTGTTTGAGATCGATTATCCTGTGATCTCGGGCGGTATGGTGTGGTGCAGCGGGTGGGAACTCGCTGCTGCCGTGAGCAACGCCGGCGGCCTGGGCCTGATCGGCGCAGGCTCCATGACTCCAGAGGTATTGCGCGAGCACATCATCAAGTGCCGTCAAGCGACCGCATACAACTTTGGCGTCAATGTGCCATTGATGCGCCCCCAAGCTGCCGAACTGATGGAAGTTATCGCCGAACAAAAAGTGCCTGTCGTATTCACCTCGGCTGGAAGCCCCAAGAAATGGACTGACTGGCTCCATGAGCGCAAAATCAAGGTTGCTCACGTGGTATCGTCGTCGGCATTTGCCGCTAAATGTGAAGCCGCAGGTGTTGACGCAGTTGTTGCCGAGGGCTTTGAGGCTGGCGGTCACAACGGTAAAGAGGAGACCACAACTATGTGCTTGATTCCTGCCGTGAGACGCGCGACCACCCTCCCACTTATTGCTGCCGGAGGCATCGCTACCGGAGACGCTATGCTTGCCGCCGAAGCGATGGGTGCCGATGGAGTTCAAATCGGCACACTGTTTGCCCTAACTCAGGAAAGTTCAGCCCACGAGAATTTCAAGAAGTTGTGCCTCAATCTGGACGAAGGCAGCACCTTGCTCCACTTCAGGAAACTCTCCCCCACCCGTCTGGTAAAGAACGGATTCCAAGCAGCCATCCAGGAAGCAGAGAACCGCGGTGCCACCGAGGAAGAATTGCTTGAACTCATCGGCATCGGCAAGACCAAGACCGGCATCTTTGAAGGCGATATTGAAAACGGTGAGCTCGAAATCGGGCAAGTCACCAGCCTGCTCAAGGGTCGTGAGATTGAGCCTGTGGATGTCGTCATGCGCCGCTTTGTGGATGAGTATTATTCATCACGCAAACAGCTCATTAACCAAGCGATGGAGGAGCAAATCTCAAGAAGGACATTTTAATTGAGTTACTATCATCTAATTAATAAACTTATCATTTTTTAACTTTTAAATACAATAACATAGAGATTATGTCACAGTGGTTTGAATGCAAAGTAAAATATGACCGCATGATGGAGAACGGCGCCATGAAGACCGTATCGGAGCCCTATCTGGTTGACGCACTATCGTTTACCGAAGCCGAGGCCCGCATTACCGACAAGATGCAGCCCTACATATCAGGCGAGTTCAGCGTGGACACTGTCAAGCGCGTTAAGTTAAGTGACATTTTTTATAACGAGGCCGGTGACCGCTGGTACAAGGTAAAGACCAATTTCATCACCATCGATGAGAAAACCGCCGTAGAGAAGCGCAGCGCCAGTTTTCAAATGGTACAGGCCAGCGACTTCAAGGGCGCCCTGGCCACCTTCATGGAAGGCATGCACGACACGATGGCCGACTTTGAGATTGCTTCCATTACCGAGACTCCACTCATGGACGTGTTCCCTGCCGATCTGGACGAGACACGAGCCGACCGCGAGGCAAGACAGAAAGCACAAAACCAGTAACCATCTATCGTTACCATGCCTAACATTAAAGCAAGAATTGAAGATTTCAACAAGCAACTACCGTCGGGTACCCGACTGGTTGCCGTCTCCAAGTTCCACCCCGTTGAGCAACTGCAGGAAGCCTATGACGCAGGACAACGCAGGTTCGGTGAAAGCCGTGCCCAGGAATTTGTCGTCAAGGCGCCCCAACTGCCCCAGGACATCTGCTGGCACTTCATCGGTCACTTGCAGAAGAACAAGGTGCGTGCCATCCTGCCCTATGTCAACGTGATCGAGAGCGTTCACAGCATCGAGTTGCTCCGCCTCATCGAGAAAGAGGCCGCCCGCATCGACCGCACCGTTGATGTGCTGCTGCAACTGCATGTGGCACAGGAGGAGACCAAGAGCGGCTTCAGTATCGAGGAACTGCTGCAGGCTGCTGACGAGGGATTGCTGACAGGATATCCTCACGTGCGCGTGTGCGGCTTGATGGCCATGGCGTCGCTCACCGACGACATGGATCAGGTGGCACGTGAGTTCGACACCGTGCGCCGGACCTACCTGACGTTGAAGGACGGCTGCTTTGACGAGAGCGAGGACTTCAACGAGTTGAGCATGGGCATGAGTGATGACTGGCAGGTTGCGGTCAAGTATGGAGCGACGCTGGTACGCATCGGCACTGCGATATTCGGGCCACGTCAATACTGACCCTGCAAGCCAATTAATCCAAATAAATGAGCAATAAAAGGGCGTTTTC
Organism: uncultured Prevotellaceae bacterium; assembly: GCA_947165485.1. Classification (GTDB taxonomy): domain Bacteria; phylum Bacteroidota; class Bacteroidia; order Bacteroidales; family Muribaculaceae; genus Sodaliphilus. The sequence continues at coordinate 11,250 of CAMVAP010000040.1, read as the reverse complement.
TCGCCATTTTGTTGCTCATTTTGTTATAAAAGTGTAATTTTGACCAATTTTTCAAAAGAAATTCAATTATTAATAACATAAAAAGATTGTAAAATGGCTCAAAAATCAAAACAATGGGCAGCGATTATCATGATGATCGCGCTATTCGCAATGATTGCCTTCGTGACCAACCTGTGTTCACCCATGGCAACCATCGTTAAGAACCAGTTCGGTGCCTCGGAGGCTGCTGGACAGATCGGCAACTACGCCAACTTCATTGCTTACCTGTTGATGGGTATTCCCAGCGGTATGCTTATCACCAAGATGGGTTACAAGAAAACCGCGCTTGCAGCGCTCGTCGTGGGCATCATCGGCCTTGTCATCGAGTACCTTAGCGGCCAGATTGGTGGTGGTGGCGCTTATTGGATCTACCTGCTCGGTGCCTTTATCAGCGGTATGTGCATGTGTATGCTCAACACCGTGGTGAACCCCCTGCTCAATGTGCTGGGTGGTGGCGGAAAGACCGGTAACCAGCTCATTCAGATCGGTGGTGCATTCAACTCGGCAGCCGCTGTTGCCGTTTACATCCTGATGGGTGCCCTCATCGGTGAGGTAACTAAGGACACCATGATTTCGGATGCGACCCCTGCAATGTTCATCGCATTAGGCATTTTTATTGTAGCATTTATTGTGCTGCTGTTCACCAAGATTGAAGAGCCTGAACAGGCACCAATGGAAATGAGCCTCATTCCTGGAGCGCTCAAGTTCCGCCACTTTGCCCTTGGCGCTCTTGCCATTTTCTTGTACATGAGCGTTGAGGTTGGCACACCCACCTATATGATTTCCTACCTGCAAACGCCCGAAGTAGGCGTAACAGCTGGTGTCGCTGCACTTATCGCATCGGTTTATTGGCTCATGATGTTTATCGGTCGCTCCATTGGCGGAGCAATCGGCGGCAAGGTGAGTAGCCGGGCTATGGTATCGGTTGTTGCAGCAGTTGCTATCGCATTGCTCCTGTTCGGTATGTTTGCTCCCACCGATGTCAAAGTGAGCGTTCCCGGTATTGACTGGGGTAACCTGAGCATCATGTGGACCCCCGTGCCTGTTGGCGTATTTGCCTTTATCCTTGTGGGCCTGTGCACCTCGGTCATGTGGGGAGGTATCTTCAACATGGCAGTTGAGGGCTTAGGCAAGTTTACCGCTGCTGCTAGCGGAATCTTCATGACAATGGTCTTTGGTTGCGCAGTGATGGTAGCCCTCCAGGCTCTTGTTGCCGACAAGGTGAGCATCCTGTCGAGCTACTGGATTCCTGTAGTATGCGCCGCCTATATTCTCTTCTATGCTCTTATCGGCAGTAAGCCCTCCAAAAAGGCAGAGTAAGACTTATTGACTGACATTCAATCAACTGAATTGTGGCCGCTCCAGTTACGGGTGGCCACGATTCATTTTATAACCTATTTTTTTTGACATTTATACTTCTGATTCAAAAAAAATAGCGTATTTTTGTAGTTTATAAAAAAACTAACTTTAAAAACCTCAAATGATTATGATAGACACCAAGTTGATGACACGTGCGGCAGACAACATCCGCATTCTGGCCGCTTCGATGGTAGAACAGGCCAAGTCGGGACACCCTGGCGGTGCCATGGGCGGTGCCGACTTTGTTAACGTTTTGTTCTCTAAATATTTAGTAACCGACCCGGATAATCCCAAGTGGTTTGCTCGTGACCGTTTCTTCCTGGATCCCGGACACATGTCGCCCATGCTCTACAGTGTGCTGCACCTGGCAGGCCGCTACACGACCGATGATATCAAGGCCTTCCGCTCATGGGGCAGCATCACCCCGGGTCATCCCGAGCTGGATGTTGAGCATGGTGTGGAAAACACATCGGGGCCACTGGGTCAAGGTCATGTCATGGCTGTGGGTTGCGCTATTGCTGAGCGGTTTATCGCCACTCACTATAGCGAGGTGTTTGCCCACAAGACTTATGCCTTCATCAGCGACGGTGGTATTCAAGAAGGTATTTCTCAAGAGGCCGCACGCATCGCCGGATACCTGGGGCTGAATAACCTGATCATGTTCTACGACAGCAACACGGTACAACTATCAACCGACTGTGACGCCGTGAGCAATGAGGACACGGCCATGAAATACCGTGCCTGGAACTGGAACGTCATCGAGTGTGACGGGACCGACCCCGTTGCCCTAGCCGACGCCCTTGACAAGGCGATTGCCGAGTGCGAGCGACCCACTATCATCATTGGCCGCACCATCATGGGCCGTGGCGCTGTTACTGCCGAGGGCGAGAACTTTGAAGGCAAGTGCAGCACCCACGGCAACCCGCTGAGCAAGTCGGGTGCCGATTATGCCAAGACCATCGAGCACTTGGGAGGCGATCCCGAGAACCCCTGGATTGTATTCCCCGAGGTGGCCGAGTTGTATGCTCACCGCGCCGAGGAACAACGCCGTGTGGTCGCTGAGCGTCAACAAGCTATTGACACCTGGGCACAGCAGAATCCAGAGGCCATGCAGCGCCTGCAAGGCTTCATCGACGGTAAGGCTCCACAAGTGGATTATGCATCCATCGAGCACAAGCCCGGCATTGCCACCCGTGCGGCATCGGCCAATGTGCTTGCCACCCTTGCCAGGGACGTGGAGAATATGATTGTTTCGTCGGCTGACCTTGCTAACAGCGACAAGACAGATGGTTTTCTCAAGGTGCGCGGAGCATTCAAGACCCACAACTTTGAAGGTGCCTTCCTCCATGCCGGTGTTTCAGAGCTCGCCATGGCAGCCATCATCAACGGTATAGCCTTGCATGGTGGTATGATAGCAGCCTGTGGCACATTCTTCGTTTTCAGCGACTATATCAAGCCCGCGGCACGACTGTCGGCATTGATGGAATTACCCGTCAAGTTCATTTGGACCCACGATGCGTTCCGCGTTGGCGAGGATGGTCCCACCCATGAACCCGTTGAACAAGAAGCACAAATCCGCCTCATGGAAGAGTTGCAGAACCACCATGGTCGCAACAGTATGCTAGTACTACGTCCTGCCGATGCCGCCGAAACATCGGTCGCATGGAAGATGGCCATGGAGAACAACCTGACCCCCACAGCGCTCATCTTGTCGCGCCAGAACATCGAAGACCTGCCCTCGGCCACAGGCAATCGCTATGCCGATGCGCTGGGCGCTGAACGCGGTGGATACATCGTCATCAAGCAAGACAAGCCTGATATCATTCTCGTGGGTAACGGCTCGGAGGTATCTACCCTGGTTGCCGCCAATGAAATCATCAAAGGCAAGGGTGTGAAAGCTCAAATCGTTTCAGTCCCGTCGATCGGCCTCTTCCTCAACCAGCCAGCCGATTACCGCAACGAGGTGATTCCTGCAGGTGCCCCCACCTTTGGACTCACATCCGGATTGCCCAGCACACTGCGCCGCATCGTACCCACTGGCACCATTTTTGGCCTCGACCACTTTGGCGCTTCGGCTCCATACAAAGTGCTTGACGAGCAGTTCGGCTTCACGCCACAACAGGTTGCTGACCGCATTTTGCACTGTTTGAAATGAAATCTCACGAGAAAAATGAAACTTTTTTGTAAAAGATTTTACTGGAAATAAAAAAAGACTTACTTTTGCACGATAAAACAGACCAATACTCTGTTACTGATTATTGAAATTAAAAAGTTTAACAAAATAAATAAAGATTGTTTTTATGAAAAAGATTGCTTTATTATTGCTTCTTTGCGTATCGTACTTGGCTCCCGCCATGATGACCGCACAAGAAGTAACCTATGTAGAGGATCCATCTCAAGGTTACCTGTTCAATCGCATGAGAGACAACTGGTTTATCCAGGCCGATGGTGGTGTGGGTTTGATTATGTCATCCTATGACAAGCACCTGTCATTTGGCAAGCGACTGGGTGCAAAGGCCGACCTGTTCATCGGTAAGTGGTTCTCACCGCTGCTGGGTTTGCGTGGTGGTGTTGACTTCGAGCAATTGAAGGGTGCTACCTGGACCGGCAACTATGCAGCACTTGGTTATCGTGGTGACATTCCCGGAAAGGATGCCGGCTTCGTTTTCCAACACTTTAATGACGTAGGTCTGGTTGGTGACGTCCTGTTCAACGTTTCCAACTGGCTGGCTGGCTACAAGCCCTACCGCTTCTACAACTGCATCTTCTACGTGGGTATGACCGTTAACTGGGTATATGCACGCGACGGTGCCCGCCCCATCTCGGACGGAAAATGGAAGTATGGTGCTAATGACGACCCGAAGCACAGCCGCAACTACAGTATGCAGGCAGGTATCCTCAACAGCTTCGCTATCACCAAGAAACTTGATTTCAACATCGACCTTCGTTTCGACCTGATGCAGGAGCACATTGATGGTGCCGGTATGGGTTACAGAACCTGGAACGAGTATCCTGGTATCCTCCTTGGTCTCACTTACAAGCTGGGCAAGAGCGAGTGGAACGCTCCCGTTACCGCTGTTTGCCCCGAGTGGAAGTACACCGATGCCGAGGGTGACGCACTGGTTGCCAACCTGAACGACGCTAACCGCAAGATTGCTGACCTTGAGGATCAGCTGCGCAAGTGCTTGGAGAAGAAGCCCGCCGAGATCAGCGAGAACGGTATTCCCGCAGCTGAGGCTCCCCTGGCTACCATCTACTTCCCCATCAACCGCACCGACGTTCTGGGTGTTCAGCGCAATGTGCTCAACGCTGTTGCCGAGGTCATGAAGAACGAGAACCGCAACTACCTGCTCACTGGTTGGGCCGACAACTACACCGGCAACGATCAAATCAACGTTCGCCTGCGTAAGGGTCGTGTAGCAACCGTGAAGAAAGAGCTCATCAACAAGGGTGTTGCTGATAGCCGTCTTGAGACCGAGATCAACAATGGCGAGCTGACCAACTATGGTCCCAAGGCCGCATCTCTCGACCGCGCCGTGACCATCCACCGCAAGTAATCTCTTTTTATAAGAGCGTTATCAAGATGTCTCACTTCCCTACTCATCGGGGGTGGGACATCTTTTTAATGACACATCACTAGAATTCACATGGCACGTCAATCCAACAAGGATTCATTATTGAGGCTGATTCGCGAGCAGCAGCCGTTGTCGTTAAGGCAACAGCTGCAACTCACGTTTACCCTCAGTTTGCCTGCCGTCCTGGCCAATGCCTCGGCCATGGTGATGCAATTCATCGACGCGGCAATGGTTGGGCAGCTGGGGGCCGACGACTCGGCATCGGTTGGATTGATGGGTACGACTTCTTGGTTGTTTGAGGGCGTACTGAGCGCTTTTGCCGCCGGATATGCCGTGCAAGTGGCCCACTTGCTGGGAGCCAAGCGCAATGCCGATGCCCGTCAAGTGGTGCGTCAAGCCATCGTCGTATGCCTGCTGTTCAGCCTGCTGATGGCAGGGCTAGGTATTGTATTGTGCAAGCCTTTGCCCGCATGGCTGGGCGCAGAACCACACATCAGGGACAACGCTACTATCTACTTTGGCACCTTCATGCTGTTTGTTCCGTTCTTCATGATTGACATTGTGGCCAGCTCCATGCTGCGCAGCAGTGGCAACATGCGCATTCCCAGCATCCTCAACATCGTGATGTGTGTACTGGATGTGATCTTCAATTTCCTACTCATCTTCCCCACCCGCCCCATCACAGTCATGGGGCACACCATGACAATGCTTGGAGCCGGGCTGGGAGTCATGGGAGCGGCACTAGGCACGGCATGTGCCGGACTGGTGATTTCCCTGCTCATGGCCTATTATCTCGTATTCCGTTCCAACGAATTAAAGTTAACCCTCGACCGTGGCTCATTCAAGCCCACATGGCGAGCATTCAAGAAGGCTATCCATATCTCCACCCCCATGGGATTGCAACACATCATGATGTGTAGTGCCTCGATTGTTATCACCGGCATTGTAGCTCCGCTGGGCAGCATCGCACTCGCCGCCAATTCCTTCGGCATAACAGCCGAGAGCCTGTGTTACATGTCAGGTTACGGCATTGCCGACGCGGCCACCACACTCATCGGCCAAAGTCTGGGAGCCGGTCGCAAACGACTGACCCGCAGCTTCGCATGGATAACAGTATTGTCAGGCATGGTCATCATGGGACTGATGGCTGTTTTGATGTATGCCTTTGCAGCCCAGTTGATGAGCCTCATGTCACCCGTTCCCGAGGTTGTCGAGCTAGGAGCACGTTGCTTGCGCATCGAGGCCTGGGCCGAGCCGTTGTTTGCGGCTGCCATCATCAGCTATGGCGTGTTTGTGGGAGCAGGCTACACGTTGGTGCCTTGTGGCATCAACCTGGTGAGCATGTGGATTGTGAGGCTTGGGCTATCGGCAATCATGGTGTCCACGATGGGACTCTATGGCGTGTGGATGGCCATGGCCATCGAATTGTGTTTTCGCGGTTCAGTTTATCTCTTGTGGCTCTCTTCCAGACGATGGATGCGTAGCGTCATTGATTGACCACATCGGGCTTGCGCTTGAATTTCTCGGCCATTATGACACCAGCAAGGATTAACACACAGCCAGCATAGGCCACCGCGTTAGTGCGCTCACCGAACCAAATGGCTGCCGCTATCATCGAGATGATGGGGCTCAAATAAAAATAATTGCTGGCACGCACAGCACCAATGCGCTTAACCGTGATACCCCAAATAAAATAAGCCGCTAGCGAGCACACCAGCCCCAGATAGAGCAAGTTGCCCCACACCTCGGGCCGCTTAACGGCCTGCCAATCAATCTGCGAGTCTTCCATGACCAGCAGCGGCAACGCCGACAAGATGCCGTAAAAGAACAGTTTGCGGGTAATGAAAAGGGTTGAGTAGGTACGGTTCAACTTCTTGAGCGCCATGGAATAAAATGCCCAGACAAAGGCAGCTAAAAGGGCCAACAGATCGCCCAGGATGCTGTCACCCCACACCAAGCCGTCCTTCAACGCCAACATCACCGAGCCAACAAAGGCTATCACCATACCCAGGCATGACAGCCACGTGATGCGCTCGTCACGATAGAAGATGGCACCCATCAAGGCCGTCGTCAACGGGGCGGTACTCACCAGCACAGCAACGTCGCTGATGAGGGTGAGCTCCAGTGCGGTATTCTCGGCTATAAAATAGGCCGATCCACCCGCAACGCCACACACGACAAACAACAATTCGTCACGCCAACCTGTAAAACGTACCTTGAAACCGCTCACAAGCAGCAACGACAGATAGGCGATGGTGAAACGCGCCACAAAAATCTCGGTAGGTGTGAGCCCTGCATCAAGCAGCACACGGGTGTTGAGAAACGAAACGCCCCACACCAGAATCATGGCGAAAGCCGCCACGTGATACCAAAAGTCACTATTCTTCTTGAATTGTCCCATGAGAATTATGGCGCAAAGGTACTATTAAGTTTTGAAAAAGCACTACCTTTGTGACAATGAATCAACAGGAATTTTTAAATAGCATCTTGACCGAAGCAGAGCGCCAAGCCATCAAGCGTGAGCAGATATTGGTAGCGCTGAGTGGCGGAGCCGACTCGGTGGCATTGCTGCGCGCCCTGCTGGCGGCTGGATGTAAGTGCCACGCGGCCCATTGCAACTTCCACCTGCGCGGTGAGGAGTCCATGCGTGACGAGCGTTTTGTGCGCGACCTGTGCCAACGGCTTGACGTACCCTTGCAGGTCAAGAACTGCGATGTTGCCGCTTGGCAGCATGAGCACGGCGGATCGGTCGAGATGGCCTGCCGTGAGTTGCGATATGCTTGGTTTAAACCGGAAGTGGAACGGACGCACTGCACCCGCATTGCCGTTGCCCATCATGCCGACGACCAGATAGAGACCTTCTTCCTTAACCTGTTGCGCGGCACTGGATTAAAAGGGCTCGCCGGGATGCAACGTGAAAACGGACTCATCTGGCGACCGATGTTGAACGTTACCCGCGCCCAGGTGCTCGATTATCTCGACAGCATCGGCCAGGACTATGTAACCGACAGTACCAACCTGCAAAACGATTTCCGCCGCAACCGCGTGCGCAACGTCATCCTGCCCTTTATCGAGCAGCAGTTCCCTGATGCCAAAGAACGCATTCACAAGACCATGCAGAACCTTGCTAGTGACCTTGATTTGCTGGAGTGGCTAGTGGCTGATCAAGGACTAGACATGCCTTACATTGACATCAAAGATGTCATCGACCACCCGTATGCCGATGCCCTGCTCTACCACCATATCCGTGAAATGGGCTTCAACCGTGACCAATGCCGGCAAACCATCGAGGCGGCCAGAAAAGGACATAGCGGGCGTCAATTCGCTGCGGGCGATCATCTGCTCGTCGTGAACAGAAGGAACTTTCAGATCATTGAACACAATGAAGAGCCCAGGGACGAAGAGATTCCTGTTGACGTGACAGCGGGCATCAATAGCCCGATTAATATCACTGCTCACCGAGGCCAGTCTCCGTTCTCGCCGAGCATGTGTAGCGACGGGCGGAGTGTCGCTTTCAGCACCCAACTGCTCGACTGCAACCGCATCGTGCTAAGGCATTGGCGGCAAGGAGATCGCTTTCAGCCCTTTGGCATGAAAGGCACCAAGCTGGTGAGCGACCTTTTCAACGACATGAAACTGGACTATGAGGACAAAAAACGCGCCTGGCTGCTAGAGGCCGATGGCCAAATCATCTGGGTTGTCGGACTCCGCTCCTCAGCACATTACCCCGTCCCCATCGGTAGCCAGGACTACATCATTCTATCCAAATCGATGCATTAAACGTTGTGAGGTACCGAAGTCAGCCGCATGAGAAAAGGCACCGAAATCCATTGATATTTCAATGATTCTCAGCGCCTTATTGGAAGCGTGATTCCGCTGGGATTCGAACCCAGGGCCCACAGCTTAGAAGGCTGTTGCTCTATCCAGCTGAGCTACGGAACCTTCCAAATAGTTGGTCAATACCAAAATGGGACCAATATGCAAAAAAAATGCGGAGAGAAAGGGATTCGAACCCCTGGAGGTAGTTAGCCTCAACGGTTTTCAAGACCGCCGCAATCGACCACTCTGCCATCTCTCCGAAAGTGGGTTTCAAATCATCAACCCACTCATTTGGGGTGCAAAGGTACTACCAAGTTTCGTTTTGTGCAAATTTTTTGACCGTTTTTTGATTCTGCAAGTTCAATCGATTTTCTTTTGGGTGATTTGGATATGAGGGAGAGAAGTAGTAAATTTGCGGTGAAAACTCAAGAACCATTGATATGAGACGGACAATTATTTATTTGATGTTGATATGCTTGGGATGCCAGTTTCAAGCCCAGGCGAGTGACGAAATCGTGTTTAATACCGTGCTGGAGAACCCTATCACGCCAGTGAAGAATCAGAACCGTAGCGGCACCTGCTGGTCCTATGCCACCATCGGCTTTATCGAGGCCGAACTGTTGCGCACGACTGGCAAGGTGTATGACCTGAGCGAGATGTTTGTGGCCAGTAAGGACTATGTGGATTGTGCCGAGTACCACGTGAGGATGCACGGTTACAGCCGTTTCTCGGAAGGTGGCTCTGCCGACGATGTGCTGGAGGTGATCAACCGTCACGGCATCTGCCCCGAGGAGGCGATGGCACGCCCCGGATCGATGATTGGCGACACGCTGGCCAACTTCACCGAGTTCTTTGCCACGCTGGAACCCTATGTGGAATCCATTGCCAAGGGTAACAGCACCAAGTTGACCACCCAGTGGAAAGTGGGACTGCAGGGCATCCTGGACGCTTACTTGGGCGTGTGCCCCGAGTCGTTCACCTATCAAGGTAAGCAATATACACCCAAGTCTTTCGCTCAGTCGCTGGGCATCGACAAGAACAACTATGTTAGCATCACGAGTTTTACCCATCACCCATTCTACGAGCAGTTTGTCATCGAGGCGCCCTACAAGTGGCGTCCACGTCCCAGCTATAATGTCACACTCGACGAGATGATGGCTACCATCGACGAGGCGCTCAAGAAGGGATACACCGTGTGCTGGGGTGGTGACGTGAGCGAGGACGGTTTCACCCGCACGGGGCTTGGCATCGCTGCCGACATCGAGCACGCCGACGACCTCACGGGCAGCGACGCCGCCCGCTGGCTCAAACTCACCAAAGCCGAGAAGGCCGAGTCACTGAAGAAACTTGGAGCGCAAACGCCCGAACTCGCAGCCACTCAGGAGCTGCGCCAGGAGCGTTTTGACAACTGGCAATCGACCTACGACCACGTGATGGTCATCTACGGCATCGCCCGTGACCAGAACGGGCGCGAGTACTACAAGGTGAAGAACTCATGGGGCAAGACAGGCGAGTACCAAGGCATCTGGTACATGTCCAAGACCTATATCGCCCTGAACACGACCTACATCTTCCTCAACAAGGAAGCCGTAAAAAAAGACCTGCGCAAGAAACTCAACTTCTAAAAAAAACGTTTACAGGTGGCGGTTCTCGGCGAGGAGTAGCAGGCAGAAGATGAGTTCTACCACTACCATGCACAGGGCGAGGAAGTGAGGCGGGAAGAGCAGGCCCACCAGCAATGCCATCACACTCACGGCAGCGGTCATGAAATAATAGACCCGTGAATTGTACAACCAGCCGAAGGGCAGCAGGTGGGCACCAAAGACCATCGCCAGCGCCATCACCATCTTGCCTGGCACTGCGGCAAACACCCACATGACGATCAACAGATAAGGCAACTGTGAGCAGGACAAGACGATGCCCAGTGGTGAAAGCGGATTATCCTTGTCGCTGAAGGTGATACCCAACGGCTTGCTGAGCAGCCATGCCAGGGGCATGAGCGGACATGTGCAGCAAAAGGTGAGCAGGTTCTTGGTCTCGATGGGCAACTGCGTGATGTGTACGACAAACACCATCGCCCAGATGATAACCGATGCCATGATGAAATGCAGACCGCGCTTCTGACCACGGGCGCAAGCCTGTTTTGCCTGCTCTAATGATTGCTTATCCATAGTTTGCTAAATATTTTTATATCACAAAAATAGGCATAATTCGAGAAAAACACCTACATTTGTGACATATTTATCATTTATGAGTGATTTTTACAAAACAGTGAAGGGCGTCTCGCAGGGTATCTACCGCGAGAAGATGTCTCGTTTCCTGGCGTTTGCCGAACCCGTGTCGAGCGCTGAGGAGGCCCGTGCCGTCATCAAACGTTATGCCAACGAGTACCATGACGCGCGTCACTGCTGCTGGGCCTACATGATTGGCACCGAACGCAATGAGTACCTGAGCAGCG
>CAMVAP010000039.1 GCA_947165485.1 uncultured Prevotellaceae bacterium | reverse complement strand
TGAGCGTCGTTGTCGTGCCGTTATCGGTAAGCGTTACCGAGTTGAAGGTGTAACCCTCGGCGGGATCAGGCTTGAAGGTCACCGTCTTGCCCTCGTTTGACTTATGCTGGCCGTTAAAGTCTGTGCTACCACTGATGAAGTTGAATACGCCGCCACCAGTAGGATTGCAAATCGTGTCGATATTAAACGGCTGCAGGAAATTGGCCGTTACGCTGACGTTGGCACCAGGCATCGGGAATTGGTAATCATTACCGAAGTCACTGGTTGCCGTCGGAGTCAATGTCGTCACCTCGTTGGTAGAAAGATTGGTCACGGTCACCGCGCCAATACCCCAACCCTCGGTCGGGCCGACAAAGAAGTTCACATTTTGATATTGTTGTGATGTCTGCTGGCCATTCAATTCCAAGACGCCATCGCCTAAGGTAATGTAACCACTATTGTCATCGGGGAGACACTGAGTGGTAATCACATAGTTCTGTGCTGGCCGATACAGATAAACACGCTGATTGGCTGCATAGGTGTTATAATTAGTGTTCCAATTCAATACTCTAAAGAAGTCGCTTCCATTATGATAACGAATTGAATAGGATCCAGATGTACTTTCTGACTCCATCGTAGCTCCGCGCTGAATAAAACTCATCATCGCATTAGAGTTAGTTCCTAAAGAAATATCGAAAGGAAAATACATCTTGTCAGTAGCAGTCTCATAAGATGCCAAGCTTAGGTTATGACCATAAGTATAATTATCGGCATTCGTGTTACTACCTGATGTAGCTGAGTTTCGACGCAAGTACTGATTGCCATATTTGAATAAATACGGTCTCATCGTATTGCTCACTGAACTGGGATTGCTCTCCAATCCAAGAATCATGACATCTTCATTGACAATCACCTTTTGCTTAGTGTCATCTACAAAAGATACTGACGTTGAACCCATTGTGGTCTTATCAATACCATTTTCTTTCAAACCATCTACAGTTTTAGTACTCATGGCCTTAGAAGCACGTTGACTAACAATAACATACTTCTGACCCACTTCGATCTGATTCATAGAGGTCACCAAATCAAAAATATCACCCAAGTCCTTGTCGATGGTGATTTCGACAGAACCGAAACGAACGGGTTTACCCTCGGTCACAAACTTGATATACTTGGATGGCGTGGAACCTCCAACCCATGTGCCAATGTAGCCACTCCAGGTGTATGTTCCTGTGGGTACATAAGTGGCGACAGCACCAAGTTCACTGATGGTCGAGGGACCCCAGTAGAAGCAGTCCAGATTGTCATCGGTAGTGTTGTCCAGACAATTGAACTTGATCTTCTTGATGACATAGTTGGTCGAGAAGATGTCAAATACCACCTGCTGGTGCTCCACCAGGTAGTTGACATTGTTCAGACCGCTGGAGAAGGTCATTGTGATGCCACCCTTGGAGCAATAATACACCCCGGTGCCATCCTCATAGATGCCTTCGTTGCGATTGATAACAATCGTCTTCTCGCCCGCTATTGCAGCAGGTAGTGCAAAAGCGAGCATCATTAGGAATAGCAGTAATTTTTTCATCATCTTACTCGAATTTCTGTGGGGTTCAATCGAACATATTAAACGGTGGTCATGGCGAACCCGGACCAGTGGCCGTCGTCATCCTTATTTTTTACGTTTTCAGTTAAAGTTACAAAATTAGTCTAAAAAATACAATTTTCAAACTAATTTTGCAACTTTTTTAATAATTTTTCATTATTGCTGCTATTTCAATAGGGCAATCGCAGCAAAATGGATGACCCACGTCAGGAGACAAAACCAGTCTGTGTCATAATGTCGCTGGTCGCCTTTACAGACTGTTGCAAAATCTTTTAATCGGCCTAGAGGCTGGGAAATCAAACAAAATCGATTTTTATAATCATTTTACTCAATTTCTCGCGCATGGGAGCGATTCACTTCTCGTGACCATAGTTTTGCGACAGCCACAGCGGGCTTCCAGCGGCCCATTATGACACAGGCTCAGTTATCAGTTTAACGTGAGGTGAGGAGCGCGTCGATGAGGGCCGTGACGTCGGCAATGCTCACATCGTGGTCATTGTTGAGGTCGGCAGCATCGAGATCGATGTTACCACTGCCCGACAACAGGTAGTCGATCATGGCGGTGACATCGGCAATCGAGACGCTACCATCGCCATTGACATCACCCGGGAGCACCTGCGGAGCCTCGGGGAAGACGATGGTGTGGGTGGAGGTTCCCTTGAGCGATACCTGTTCACCCTCACTGTAGTAGTAAGTCTTGATGAAGTACTTCCAGCCATCGATCACGTTGGTCATGTCAAACTGCATGGTCGTGGACTCACCCGGGGCGAGCGTCAAGTGCTGGTTGATGCCCTGCACGCTGGTGCCACTGGTGCCCTGGGTGTTCTTGTAGAGCTTGGCCGAGATGTCCTCGTCATAGGTTGACGTGCCATTGTTGGTGATGGTGAGGATGACGCTGAACTTGTCGCTGGTGATGACCTTGCCCGACGCATCGGTCACGTCCAGGATCTGGATGGACGCGCTCAGGCTAGCCGCGGGCATGGGGTCGAGGGTGATGGTGCGCGAGGCAATGGGGTTGTTGCCCTGGGCATCCCAGGACCATGCCAGGGTGTGCTCGCCGGCAGTGTCGCTCATGTACATGTAGGGTATGTTGCCCGTCTGTCCAGGCTCCAGGCCGACATAGGCCGTGCCGAAGAACTCGCCATCAGCAAACATATAGAGCAACTCGTTGCTTGACAAGCCATTGTTGGTCAGGTTCACGTCGATGTTGAGGGGCCTTCCATTGTGCATGTTGCCCGTCACGTTGATGTCGTTGAGGACATAATTCCTAGCGCCTGCCGTGCCATAGCCAGTGAAGTAGCACTGGTTGCCATCAATGACCACCTCGATGTAGTTGCGGTCGGCACCGATACAGGGCCGCCAGTTGTCCTGTCCATACTCGCTGAACATGGGCATGATGCGATAGGTGCCGCTGGTGATATTCTCACCGAAGTCAAGTTGCTTGGCCGTGTGGGTGAAGTAATTGCCAGGAGTGGACGAGGTGCTGTAAGAGCTCTGGAGTCGTTGCAGCATCTCATCGCCCTGGAAGAGGCCCCAACCGAAGCGGACGGAAAGCATACTGGAGGTGTAATTGTAGAAACGTCCCGAGACGATGGCCGTGAAGGAATCGCTGTTGTAGGAACGGTTGTCGGTGTAGCTGTCGAGTTGCACCTGAGCCGCAGTCATCTCAAACACCATGGTGCCCTCCTGATTGGGCTGCAGTCCCAAGATGGCGGCCTGAGAGTAAATGTATCCATAGGGTCCGTCGGCGCTTCCCGTTCCCTGCTCGTCGGGGTTGAGCACATTGAGCAGGAAGAAACCGTTGCTGTTGCCGTTCCATCCCCAGTTGATGTGGAACATGCCATTGCCGTCATAGCCATCGCAGATAAAGGCGTGGCCACCCGAAGCCTTGCTGCCGCTGTAGATCACAGGGCGTCCCGCCGCGATCTCGGCGAGGAGCATGTCGGCCCATTCCTGTGTGCTGTAATTGGCACGGTTCACCATGTGGGCACTGGGATCGTAGTCAAAGTAGGTGACCGCCTTGAGGGGGATGCGTCCCGTTGTGGCACCCGATGAGGCTTTCTTGAAATCCATCTCCACGGCCTGGGCGCAATAGAGGTTGAGCGTTGCGGCAGCCAGGGCGGCATTGCTCAAGGTGTCGGTCGTCTGGTAGGTGTCCTGCATCGCGTCCCAGTCAAAATCGATGACCGGCAGCTCGGGCATCTCGATTCCCAGAGACGAGCTGGTGTAGGCGGGAATGGGCTGAGTGGGGCGTGCGGGCCATTTCCAGTAATACATGACCTGGGAAAGTGCCGTGCCGACACAGCCCTCATAGGCATGCTTGCCCGATGCGATGTAGGGCAACAGAATGTTGTAAGGGTTGTTCTGGCTCCACACGGCAGTCACCAGGGGCCTGATGGCACCGGTACTGCGCAGTTGCGGTGCAGCCTGGGCCCCACGTGCCAGGGCGTCGATCTGTGCAGCATAGCCCTCCAGCAGGTGTTGCAGCGCCTCGGGGGCACTCTGCGGGTCAAATGAGCCATGGTCGCTGTATCCCAGCACAGCTGGCGCCCGGTCATCACCAGCCACGATGACGTAGCCGTGACTAGAAGCATTAAACACATAGTAGGCCGCCTGGCTAGAGCCGGCGTAGCTGCTTACACTGGGAGCCTTGTGGGCCATCTTGAGTGTTGCAGACGGGATGGCGTGTGAAGCCATGAACCGCGCGGCAATGTTGCGCGCCTGATTCTCGTTGATTGACTCGGCCCAAGCAGTAGAGGCTACTGCAAGGCAGATCAGTAACAGTAATGTCTTGATAGTTCTCATAAAGTTTAAATTGGGTTTAAAAAATTAGTATTTAAGATTGGCAAGTTGTTAACTCAACACAAAACGATTCCATGCAAAGGTACAAAAAACTATCCGAGTATCAAAAAACACCCGATAGCAACATATCGATGAGCATGGTGACATCGGCAATGCTCACGTCCTGGGACGCGTTAACGTCGGCAGCGTCCAGATTGATGTTATCAGCATTGCCTCCCAGCAGATAATCGATCATTGCCGTGACATCGGCAATGCTCACCTGCCCATCGTTGTTGACATCGCCCAGCAAGAAGCCCGGTCCCTGGGGTTCCAGCATCGAGACGCTGACGGTGACCTGGGCAGCAGGCATGGTGAAGAAGTAACGTCCCGGTTCCTCAGTCTCCTGCTCGGGGGTGATGACATCCCCATCGATGGTGGTCACCGTCACCCGGTCCACCACGTAATCGCCAGCAGGCGTCACGTCGATATACACCGTCTCGCCCTCCTGGGCCAGATTCTCGCCGTTGACGCCCTGGAGCGTGACAGTGGCCGCATCGCCAGGCAGTACCTCGACATTGACGGCATGGGACTCCACGAGTTTATAGAGCCACACACGGGAAACCTCGGCCCCGGTCACATTCCAGTTCATCACCTTGAAGTCATCGGCTTGATTGTCGTAGCGCACGATCCAGTTGCCATTGCTGCCGCTGGAAGAGTCCTTGAAGCGGATGAGACAGTTGGACGCATTGCCGATGTACATCCACGCGCGGCTCTCGGCAGTGATGTCGTCGTGGAGGAACACATTGTAGTTGCCCGTGCGCATGAAGCCATTGCCCGTGGTCAGGTAGGCGGCAGTGCGCGCATTGCTCGACACGGTGGTGTCGGCCACCTGGGTCATTGTGAACATGCAGGCGTCATCGCTCACCCTAGCCACCGCCTTGTCCTCACCGATCCACTCAGTCACATCGGTAGCCTGGAACGTGGCATCCTGATCGCTCCATTGCTTCATCACCTTGTCGTAGTTGCGGCTCACGAGGACGTAGGTATCCCCCTGGGTGATTTGGCTCCTAGCCTCCACCAGGCGGAAGAGCGAGCCCGCCGAGCGCGAGAAATTGACGCTGACCGAGACATCGTCATCGGGCATGACAAAGGAGTAAACGCCATTGCCGACAGCGAATTGTGGTATGGTCGAGCCACTGGCCGAGATCAGCAAGCCATCCACGTCCCAACCCTGATTGGGCGTGGCCGTGACAGTGATTGTCTCGCCAGCTATTGCCGTGGTGGTGCTCAAGGAGGCCCGACCACCGCCAGTATGGTTCACATCCAGCTGGATGTGATGAGCAGCAAGTGCCGTAACAGTGATGGCCACATCGCTGGAAGGCATCACAAAGCTGTAATTGCCAGTGCTGGCATTCAGGTTGAGATGCACAGGATTGCCCGCGGCATCCACAGCCTGCACATCAGAGATGACAAATCCGGCGGCAGGCGCCACGACAAAGGTCACCGTCTTGCCCACCTGAGCCTCACCATCGGCCACACCTCCCATGAATGTGACCGTTGCACCATCCACGGGATTGACCATCGAGGTCACGAGGTGCTTCTCGACCGGTCCAGAGGGGAAGTTGAGCGTGTACCACCGCGTACCCGTGCCCACGGGTTCACCGTCACTATAGTAATACAGATAGCAGAAGTAGCGCCATCCATCGATGAGGTCGTGGTCAAAGTCAAATTGCAGGCTGGTCGATTCCCCGGGAGCCAGCGACAAGGGTTGGCTCTGGTTGAGCAGTTCGGTGCCCACGTTGGTATCGCTGTTGTTGATGCGGTATAGCCTAACCGAGAAATCCTCGTTGTAGGCAGCAGTGCCCGTGTTGGTCACATCGGCGATGATGGTGTAATGGTCGGCAGTGATGACACGGTTCTCCTCGTCGGTGATATTGAGGACGCGGTAGGACACATCGAGCGTCGCACCGGGCATCGTGTTGATGGTGACCTTGCGGGTATAGAAGGGCGAAGAGCCACTCTCGTTGAGCGAGAAGGTGAGGGTCTTGCTGCCCGCCGTCGTCGGGGTAAAACGATAAACCACGTCGCCCGACTCACCAGCACCGATGTTGGCCAAGCCCATAGCATTGAACGAGCCATCGACAAACATATAGATCATGTCGTTGGTCGAAGAGCCTTCATTCTTGAGGTCAAGGGTCACGGTCACAGGCTTGCCGTGGTTGAGTGTCCCCCCGACAGTACAGTTGTTCACCGAGTACTTGGTCGTCGAGCCCGCCGTGCCATAGCCCTTGATCGTACACGAGTAGTTGCCGCCAAAGGTCACCTCGATGTAATTCACATCGGCACCGATGCACGGCTTGTAATCCTCGCCCGGATAGATGGAGTAGATGGGGAGGATGCGGTAGGTGCCGCTGGTGATGCCGGCACCGAAGCTCAGCGATCGGGCATTGACCGAGACATATTCCCCACTGGCAATGGGGCTCGTTGTGTAACGGATAAACAGCACATCGAGCAACTCGCCATCCAGGTTGTAGAGTCCCCAGCCCTGGCGGAACTGCGAGGTGACATTGGTATTGTTGACAAATCGGCCCGACACAGCGACCGAGAAGTTGGCCGAGGCCGCGCTGCGCGTGTTGTTGCTCGAAGAGATGGATAGATCCTCAAACGAGAAAGCCGCCTCGCCATCGTTGCCATCGTCGGGCATCAGCCCGATGGCAGCGCCCTGTCCCTTGACATAACCATAGGCACCAGCGGCGCTCCCGATGCCCTCGTCGCTGGGATTGAGCAGGTTGAGCAGGAAATAGCCATTGCTCTTGCCTGCCCATCCCCAATTGATGTGAAAGCGTCCCTCACCATCATAGCCGTCGCAGACAAAGGCGTGTCCCGCCGACTGCTTGTTGCCGCCATAGGCCACGGGGCGGCCCTCGGCCAGCTCGTTGTAGATCAGGTCCTCCCACGCCTGGGTAGTGAAAGACTCACGATAGACGTATCGAGCCGAGTTCTTGTAACCGAAGTACTCGATGAGCTTTGCAGGGATATTGCGAGTGTAGCTACCCGTAGAGGTCAGGCCGAAACTGGACTGCATGGCCGTGGTGCTGTAGCGCATCAGGGTAGCCACGGCGAGGCACTCGGCAGAGGTACTGTCATTGGTATAATAAGTGTTCTGCATGTTCTCCCAGTCAAAATCCACCGGCGAGAGCGACGGCATGGTCACCGCATAGGTCTTGCCCGCGTTGGACGTGTAGCCCGGGATCGTCTTGGTGGGGCGTGACGGGTATTGCCAGTAGGACATGACCTGTGCCATGGCGACAGCAACACAGCCCACGTAGGCATGTGCATTCTCGCTCGTCGGGACATGGGGCAACAACACATTGTAAGGCAATCCCTGTCCCCATTTCACATTGAGCATCGGTTGGATGGGCGCCCGTAAGGAGGAACGGATGTCGGGCGATCCGCCAGCGGCAATAGCCTGTATCTGGCGCGCATAGCCATCGAGCCATTCTTGCATGGGCTGCGGTACATCCATTTCATCAAACGAGCCCATGTCACAGTAACCCAGGATGGCAGGCACGCGGTCATCGCCGGCAACGATGACAAAGCCATTGTCAGCCTGTCCGGCATTAAACACATAGTAGGCCGGCCTAGCCGTGGCTGCGTTATCCCCCAGCATGGGAGCACGATGAGCCATCTTGACACTCACCGAACTAAAAGAATGAGAAGCCATAAACTTGGCAGCCATGTCCATAGCCTGCCTCTCGCTAACGGGAGCCGCCATTGCTGTTCCAGCAACAACAAGAACCAATAGTAATAAAAGTTGGCGAAGGTTGTACATAAATGAAGATAGGGTAAAATTGGTTAATTCGGTTAATTATTACATTTTGTTGCGCAAAGATAACAAATAATTATCAATATGCCAGCATTTCCTTCAATAAAAGACACTTTTTCTACCGAGAAGCAGTGCTTATTTCTAAGAAAAGAGGTACATTTGCAGCAACCAAAACAAGTAACCACCATTATGAACCGCAGAGAAATGATCAAAAAGACGGGGATGGCCGCCGTGGGAGCCACGGTGCTGGGCATACCCGTGGGCTTGAATGCCCAAGAGAACAATGATAACAACAAGAGTCCCCATCGCCGACTCAAGGTGCTGGCTATCGGAGCCCATCCCGACGACCCCGAGACGTGTTGCGGCGGGACGATGTGCTTGCTGCATGACGCCGGTCACGACGTGGTGTGCGTGTACCTCACGCGCGGTGAAGCCGGTATTGCCGGCAAGAGCCATAGCGAGGCAGCCGCCATCCGCGTGGTGGAGAGCGAGAACGCGTGCCG
The DNA here is from genome assembly GCA_947165485.1 of uncultured Prevotellaceae bacterium. Taxonomy (GTDB): domain Bacteria; phylum Bacteroidota; class Bacteroidia; order Bacteroidales; family Muribaculaceae; genus Sodaliphilus. The sequence continues at coordinate 15,870 of CAMVAP010000039.1, read as the reverse complement.
TGTGACCGGTGCCCGCCACATCTTCATGAGTCAGGTTGACGGCAACACCGAAGTCAATCTGGACCGCTACAAGGAGATGCGCGAGCTCATCGACCGCGAGAATCCCGACATCGTAATGACCCACTGGCCCATCGACGGTCACAGGGATCATGCCGCCTGCGGAATGCTCGTGCTGGATGCCTGGCGACGTCTTGACCGCCGTTTCAAGCTCTTCTACTTTGAGGCGATGTCGGGCACACAGAGCCAGATGTTCCACCCCACACACTGGGTCAACATCGAGCCCGTGCTGGAGCGCAAGCACGAGGCCTGCAACTGCCACGTGAGCCAGCACATGGACGAGATCTACCACTGGCACAAGACGATGGAACACTTCCGCGGCCTTGAGTGCCGCTGTGAGGCCGCTGAGGCCTTCATGCAACACAGCGACGCCCTCGCCACCCTGCCATAGTCCACAGGAGGCGACACTACAAAATAAAAATCGTGACCCGGGGTCATTGCCCCTGTCACGATTTTCATTTGTGCCTGTATTGTTCCCCCCCTAGAAGGTGAAGGAGGCGCCCACCATGCATCCGATGCGCTGTGCGCCCATGCCGTAGAGCACGTCGTAGCGGCGGTTCAACAGGTTGTGCGCCTTGAGCCATACGCTGACCGTGCTGTTGAGGCGGTAGTTGGCTCCAGCGTGCAGGTTGATGACATCGCGCATCTTGACAAACTCATACTGATGGTTCACCAAGTAGGCATCACCGTCAACAGGGGTAAGAGATTGATGGAACAGCGCCATGCGGCCTCCACGATACTCGAGTCCCAGATTCAGCGTCAAGGGTCGCAACGGGGTGACCTTGAGGTCAACATTGGCCACTGTGGAAGCGCGGTCCACGCCCAGCTTGTAATTGTTGTAATGCTTGTCGCTCTCAAAGATTTCGTCATCGTGTGGAGCAAACTTGATGGCTGCCGATGCCTCGATGAGGGAGCGGTACTTATAGGCCACCTCGGCATTGAGATAGTAGCCACGCCCATCGATGACCTTGTAGGTTGACATCATGCCCATGAGCAGCGCCTGACGCGCAGCATCAACATGATAGCAGATGCCCGGCTGATCCTTGACGATGGCATAACCCAGCGACACCTTGGCACTCAGTCCCCGGAAAGGACCCACCTTGACGCCAGCCTCGGCATCGAGCGGCGTGTAGATGCTGCCGTAGAGCAACAGGGGCAGATCGTAGCGGGTATTGTAATAATGGGTGGGGACACGATAGCCCAGATTCTTGCCACCGAGGACGTTGGCAAACAGCGAGAAGCCATCCACGAGCGCCAGGTTGGCCCGGACGTTGGGCGAGAGGCGGAAGGCGGCACCGTCGCTAAAGCTGATGTGAGCGTTGAGTCCCAGTTGCAACTTGAACATGTCACCGCGCACGGTATAGGTGGGCGAGAGCGTGATCATTCCCACCTCATCAAACAAGTCATTATCGCTACTGGCCCTTGCCTTGGTGCCACGGCGCAGATACTCGCCACGCAGGTTCAAACTCGCCGTGGTCAACTCGGTGAGGTCATAGGAGCCATTCAAATTCAGGATGCCCCAGTTATCGTGGGACCCATGCTTGTAGAGTTCGTTGAACGACTTGTCATAGACGGCATGGCCATACTGGAGGCCCACGTTATACTTCAAGGGGTTGTCACGAAGCATGAGCTGGCTCCTCCATCCCGCATTCAGGTTGAAGTCAAAGAAGGTCTGCTTCTCGGTGTTCCAGTCATAGGGGGCCGTGGGGTAATTCATCGGAGTGGAACCCTCTCCATTGAAGTCATACTGTGCAGGATAGTGGTTCCATCCACCGTAGTAGTTGTAGATATCGACATGCGCCTTGCCACCCAGCGTGAGGGTGCCGTTGCCCAGAGCGCGGCTATAGTCCACAGCGACCGTGTTGTCATTAAACTTCTGCTTATTGCGGTTCTCGGGAATGGTCACCATCTTGCTGGAATTCTTGCCATTCCACGTGCTGTTGTGGTTGAGCCACACCTTCAACTTCTCGTGCTCCTCATCGATGATGCGGTAACCAAAGTCCACCCGGAAGTTGGCCTGCGTTCCTCCCCCGATGTCGAAATAGCCACGCTTGTCGCTGAAGTTGTGTGCCGTGCGGTAGCCATAGGGCAGCAAGGTGGGGATGCTGGTGGGCACCTCGATGGGCGTGGTGAGGTCACTGTATCCCAACTGGGTCTTCTTTCCCGTAGCGGTGGGCTTCTTCACCTTGGGCAACTCATTCTTCTTGACCGCCTTTTTCTCAAGCGGCGCGATGTCCTTCTCGAGGGTGATCTCCTTGTTTAACTTGGTGTTGTCCTGGGCGTATGCCCCATGAAGGGCAAATGCGGCCAGCAACATGGCGATATATATCTTCTTGTTCATCTTCATAATAAATAATGTGTGATGCTTGACGGGTGGTTAATTCTTGCTCTTGGTACTCTTAGCATTCTTTTTCTTGCCGTTATCGGAACTTGAGTTGGTCGTTGACGAGGCGTTGCCGCCCTTCCACTTGTTCAGGCGCGACTCAATCCCGCTGAAGATATCCTTCTCCTTGCCGGGATAGTTGTTCTTGAGGCTCTGCAAGTACTCGCGAGCCTGTGCCACATTGCCCTGCTTGTAATAAGCATCGGCAAGCGTCAAGAAACTCTTTCCCAGCCAGTAGTTGTGTGTCGTTCCAGCCTCGATGAGCGCATTGATCGTCTGTTCGGCACCAGAGTAGTTGCCCATTTCATACTGCATACGCGAGAGCTCATAAGAAGCCTGAGCGCCATATTCACTGGCGGGATCCTTGGCCAGAGTGCGGAAGGCAGTCTCGGCATCCTTGGTATTACCCATCTGAGCCAGAGACAAAGCCCTGTCAAGGGTCACTTCCTTCTCCTCGTTGACGGTGAGTCCGCCACGGTCGAGCAGCAGTCCCGAGAGATTCTTCACCTCGTTCCAGTTGCCCATCTGCTTGGCAACCCGCAGTGCACCCATCTGAGCCAGGGTGCGGTTGTCGTCGCTGGTGGCGCGCTCGGCGAGGTCCTTGTAGCTCTTGATCGCCTCTTCAAACTTGCCTTGCTTGGCCAGGATGTCGCTGCGCATGGCCAGCACGTCCTGTGCATAGGAAGCGTCACCACCGCCCTGCAAAGACTCGTCGATGGCCTTCATCGCATCGTTATACTCACCCTTGCCATAGTGGTAACGGGCGATGTAGTATTTAGCCTTAGCCGTGTAGGCACCAGCGGGATAATCCTTGAGGTAGCGTTGCATCTTGTCGATACTGGGCTTGGTGTCGATGGCAGCCTTCTCGGCGGCCTCAAAGGTGAGTCGCTCTACCTCGCCGACATCAATCTTGGGCGCATTGGGCACCGAACTCAGGAACTTACTGAAGTCGTTCAACTGGCCACGGTCGGCATAGATGATTTTCATGTCCTCGGCAGCGGCCTGCGCCTCGTCGCTTGTGGGATACTGGCGAATGACTTTTTTATAGGCCTCGATAGCAGCATCTTCCTTATCCATGCCCTTGTTGACCAGAGCGGTCTGCAACAGTCCCTTGCGTGCCTCAACGCTCTTGGGGTAGTTCTTGAGCAACGTGGCATAGGTGGCCAGTGCATCATTGTTCTTGCCCAACTGCACCTGGGCATTGCCCTTCTCAAGGAGAGCCTGGGGAGCCAGGTCACTCTTGGGATAGGTAGCCACCAGGGCATCCATCTGTGCGATCTCGTCGGCATACTGACGGTTCAGACCCATCATGATACCTTTCTGATACATCGAGTAGTCGCCACTGGTGTTCTTATCGAGTTTCAAGGCCTGGTCATAGGAGGACTGCGCGCCACTGAAGTCCTTCATGTAGTACTGCGCCTGTCCGATGCCCTGATAGGCGCTAGCGGCCAGGTCGCTGGAAAGCTGCTTGCTGGCGATAGCGTTTTGCAGGGCCGCCTTGGCCTCGGCATAACGGTTCTGGTTCAACAGGCTGTAGCCCAGATTGTACTGAGCCAAGCCATAGTTCTCGTCGGACTTGCTGATGCTCTTGACGTACTCCTGCTGCTGCTTGGCGGCTTCCTTGTAGTTACCTTCCCGGTACTGTGCCTCGGCCAGCCACAGACGGCTCTCGTTGAGGGCAGTCTTGTCATAGTTGCCCACGGCTATTGCCTGCTTGAAGTAGCTGTCGGCCTCCTGGTTACGATTGTTGGCCATGGCCTGCACGCCCAGATTATAGAGCACATTCTGCTTGGCCTTGAGCACCCTTGCACCCGGATTCTTGATGTGGTTGATGCTCGTGAGCGCCCGCTGGTAGTCGGTCGTGCTCATGTAGGCATCCACCAGGTAGCCCTCGACATTGTCTTTATACCGCGAGTTGGGGTATTCATTCAAGAAGTTTTCAAACAGATCCACACTCTTGTCAAACGGAGTGCGCGCTCCCTTGCTCACACCCACGGCATAGTTATAATAGGCCGTTTCCTTGACGGTGCGGTCACAATCCATGCTAGCGGCTTGCTGGAAAGCCATGTTGGCCGCGTTCAAGTCGCCCATCTGTCGCTTGGCCTGTCCCAAGTACAGATAAGCGCTCTGTGCCAGCGCGTCGCTGCCGTCGGTGACATGGAGCATGTCGCTGACTACCGCGTCATAGTTGCCATCGCGGTAATCGAGGACGCCCATGGTGTAGGCAGCCGTGCGGTAAGGCTCGCCCTCGGGATTGTTGAGATAGCGTCGCAGGTAGGTGCGCGCCTCGACATCATTGCCCAGGTGGAAGTAACTCTCGCCCACCAATCGGTTCAACTCGGCGTCAAAGTAATCGTTCATGTGCTGCTCAAGCAACGCCTTGCCCTTGTTGATGGCATCGTTATAATGCTTCTTGTTATACTCGATCTGGGTCAAGTAATATTGTGACTGGAGGCCCAGTTCAGTCCCCTCGGGGATGTGGCTGAACTTGGCCTGGGCTTCGTTATAATCGCCCTGGGCATAATCGAGATAAGCCTTGTAGAACTCACTGGCGCCGCCATATCGAGCCGTGTGGTCCAGCTCATGATACTGGCGCTCGGCCTCGCGGTAGTTGCCCAACCGCAGGTTACAATAGGCACGACGATACTCGAGATCCTCGTCGGCGTTCAAGTCAAGGGAGTGGTTGCGCACCATCGAGTAACTGAGCAGCGCACTCTCCCACAGTCCACGGTAAAAGTAGAAATTACCCACCCTCATCTGTGCATCCATCGCCAGCTGTGAACCAGGATATTGGTCAATGAACTGCAACAGGGCAGCCAGACTCGCCTCTTCACCACGTTCAAACTTGCTCAAGGCGATGTAATAGTCGGCCTGCTCACGCATCGACGCGGTGCCCGGTAAGAGCTTCATGTGCTCAAGCTGATCGATAGCGCCGACATAGTTGTGAGACTCATACATGAGTCTCCCGCGTTCAAGGTATCCCGCGGCCTCACTCGACATCACACCTGGCTGGGCCAGCGCTATTGCAGGAACCACAGCAAGCGCCGACAAAAAGACTTTCTTGATCTTCTCCATATATCATTATATATTTTATAAACTTGAGAATCAGCGTCACAGCATCGTTGACGCCGCACCGTTCACATTAATAATAACTGCAAATTTAACCATAAATTGCGATTGTGCGGCACATTATGGTCTAAAATATTGCTAAAAAAGCACGATAAATGTTTCATGCAAGATAAATCGACGAGAAAAACCATCAAAAACCGCTAAATAAAGAAAAAAGCAAGAAAAAATAGCAACTTTTTTGGTATAATGCAAAAAATAAGTACCTTTGCGTGTTTATTTGGCTAAAAGCCCTAAAATTGAACGAAATAACGTAATATAAATAATTGTAAATGGCTACATTAGAGAAAATTAGGCAGAGGAAGAAGATCCTCGCCATTGTGATCGGTGCCGCATTGCTCGCCTTCATTATCGAGGTCGGCATCGAGGCTATCGGACGCTCCGGTGGCAACAGCGCAGCCGCAAAAGTCGGCAGTGAGAAAATTGACATTATGCAGTTCCAACGCCGTGTAGAGCAAGAGGCTTCCCAGGATCAGCAGAACAACCAGCAGATGGATGCAGCCTCGCGCCAGCAGCAAGTTCTGGAAGAGATGATCAACGAGAAGTTGCTTGAGCAGGAGTTCTCCAAGTTGGGTATCACGGTGAGTGACTGGGAAATCACCCAGCTCATGACCGGTAGCAACCCCGCTCCCGCTGTGGCTCAGTTTGCACAGCAAGTTGGTGCCAAGTCGCCTGCTGAATTGTATGACTTCATCATGAACCCCGGCAAGCAGGGCATCCAGGAGCAGCAGGTGGCAGAATTGCGCAACGAGTGGAACAAGATGCAGGATGAGATTGTAAAGCAGTACAAGTTCTCCAAGCTGCAGAGCCTTATTGCCGGCTGTATGCAGGCCAACGACCTGGACCGCGCCCAGATGGCAGAGGAAGAGGCAGTCACCAACGTGGTGACCTTTGCCAAGAAGGACTACTCCACCATCCCCGATGATAAATATCCCGTGAGTGATCAAGAGCTGAAGGCCGAGTGGGAGAAGAAGAAACCCTTGTTCAAGATCGACGAGGCCCTTCGCGCTATTCACTATATCGCCGTTAACATTGAGCCCAACCAGCAAGATATCGCCGCCGCCAACAAGATTGCTGACGCAGCCTATATCGCCCTGCAGAAGGGACGCGGCGTCGACTCGGTGCGCCTGCTGGGCACTGTTCAAATCGACACTGCCAAGATGTTACAGAAGGAGTTGCCCATGAAGGTGCGTGAATTCTTTGCCAGCGCCGAGGTGGGCACCACCCGTCGTGACAGCACCGTCAACAACCATCACGTGATGTACAAGCTCATCAACAAGCAGGTGAGCCTTGACTCGGTAGAGCTGAGCTACGTAGTCATCCAAGGTGATGCCAAGACCCAGAAGGCCGTTCTCGACCAGCTCAACAGCGGCAAGACCCTTGATGACCTGAAGAAGGCCTATCCCCAGAAACTGGACGGCAAGCTCAACGAGTGGCAGCGCATCTACAACGCTCCCGACTCGATGAAGGCCAAGATCGCCAACGGCGGTGAGGGTTACTTTGTGTACATGAGCGGAGAGCAGGGAGCAACCCTGATGAAGGTCAACGACAAGAAGGCTCCCAAGACGTTCTACACGCTGGCAACCGTTACCTATGACGCATACGCCAGCACCAAGACGAGCGAGGAGCTGCGTGACAAGTTCCAGGACTTCCTGAACAAGAACAAGACTGTTAAGGCCTTTGAAGAGAATGCCGCCAAGGCAGGCTTCAACGCAACCGAGATGGTCATCACCCCCAGCACACCTCAACTGGGCAACGGCATGTATGGCCAGGGTATCAAGGACAGCCGCAAGGCCATCAAGTGGGCGTTTGACAACAAGAAGGGTGACGTATCGCCCATCTTCAGCGACAACAACGACGTGATGATTGCCGTCGCCATCGACGAGATCTATGAGGAAGGCTACCTGCCCTACACCTTCCCCCAGGGTAAGGAAATGCTCACCCAGATGGTGCGCAACAACAAGAAGGGCGAGGCTCTGATGAAGCAGTATCAGGGCAAGGCCAAGGATCTGAACGGTTACGCAGCCCTGATGGGTGTGAAAGTGGACACCGCCAATGTGGTATTTGCTTCCAATGATCCCAAGATTGAGCCGGGTCTGGTTGGCCGCATGAGCGTTGCCAAGCAGGGCACCCTGCAGGGTCCCACCAAGGGCAATGGCGCCATCTATGTTTATCAGGTGGTTAAGCAGGAGAAGGCCGAGCGCAAGCCCAGCAAGGAAGAGCTTGACAACCGCTATGCCCAGCGTCGCGGTGCTCAGATCTTCTCAAGTCCTCGCAGCATCTACAACATCTTGTCCAAGGCTACCAAGGTAAAGAAACACCTCATCGATTTCTATTGATGAAGTGCCCGACATAGCTTCAAGCCCCGCAACCGTCCAGGTGTGCGGGGTTTGTTTTTGTGTGTTATTTTGACGGCAAAATGAATTTTTGCCTGCATAAAGACACCTTAATTCAAAAAAAATCTATAATTTTGGAGGTTAAACCAAAATATCACCTATTTCACATGTCAACAGTCAACGAACGACAAGACGAAATCATTGAGGAATTTGAGGGTCTAGACGACTGGATGGACCGTTATAGTGTCATCATCGACATGGGCAACGCCATGCCCCCGCTTGACGAACAATACAAGACAGCTGATAACCTGATTGACGGTTGCCAGAGCCGGGTGTGGCTCCAGGCCGACTGTATCGACGGCAAGATGCACCTGCAAGCCGACAGCGATGCCATCATCGTCAAGGGCATCATCTCGATGCTCGTGCGCGTGCTCGACGGCTGCACCCCTCAAGAGGTGCTGGATGCCGACCTGTACTTCATCGAGCGCATCGGCCTGCGCGAGCACCTCTCCCCCACCCGCAGCAACGGCCTGCTGGCCATGGTGAAGCAGGTGCGCGCCTATGCCATCGCATTCCAGGCCCGCACTCAACAAGACAATCAATAACATTATTAATAATTAACCAATCAAAAAAACCTAACAGACTATGTTTAAGAACCATCCCAAGGGTCTAATCCCCGCCGCATTGAGCAACATGGGCGAGCGCTTCGGCTACTACATCATGAACGCCGTGCTCCTGTTGTTCCTGTGCTCCAAGTTCGGTCTTGACGAGGGCGTTGCCGGAGTCATCTATGCCGTATTCTATGCCGGTATCTATGTATTGAGTCTCGTGGGCGGTTTCATTGCCGACCGCACCCAGAATTACAAGAGCACCATCCAGTGGGGTCTCGTGATCATGGCCCTCGGTTATGTGCTGCTCTCGATCCCCGTTGTTCACTCGGCAGGAAACCACATGTGGTTGCTGGTGTTCACCTGCGTGGCCCTGTTCCTGATTGCATTTGGCAACGGTCTGTTCAAGGGCAACCTGCAGGCTATCGTGGGTCAGATGTATGACAACATGGAGGCCGACGCCGTTGCCCAGCACAAGAGTGCCGAGGAAATCAAAGCCATCAAGGAACGCCGTGACTCGGGCTTCCAGATTTTCTATGTATTCATCAACATCGGAGGTCTGGTTGCACCATTTGTTGCACCGCTGCTGCGTCAATGGTGGCTGGGTGTCAAGGGCATGGTGTATGATGCAGGTCTTCCCGCATTGTGCCACCAGTACCTGAATGATGCCGCCAAGATGGGTGCCGAGCAGATGACCAACCTCAACGCATTGATGGAGAAGGCCAACCCCGCCGGATTCAGCGCTGGCGACATGGGAGCTGCTTGCAACAACTACCTTGAGGTGTTCAACACTGGCGTTCACTACAGCTTCATTGCATCGGTAGTCGCTATGTTCATCTCGCTGGTCATCTTCATGGCCTTCAAGAAGATCTTCCCGACTCCCGCCAAGAAAGAGGCTGCCGCTGTCGAGGAATATACCCCCGAGGAGAAGCGTGCTATGGCCAAGGAGATCAAGCAGCGCATGGCCGCCTTGTTTGCCGTGCTGGGCGTATGCGTCTTCTTCTGGCTGTCATTCCACCAGAATGGCCAGTCGTTGTCGGTATTTGCTCGTGACTATGTGATCACCGACAGCATTGCTCCCGAAATCTGGCAGGCCGTGAACCCGTTCTTTGTGATCGTGCTCACGCCGATTATCATGTGGATCTTTGCCTCGCTGGCCAAGGCAGGCAAGGCCATCTCAACCCCCAGGAAGATTGTCATCGGTATGGGCATCACTGGTCTGGCTTACCTGTTCCTCGTGCTTGTCAGCATGAGCGCCGGTTATCCCAACGGTGAGGACTTCCGTGCCCTGGGCATCGAGCAGCAAGCAGCCATGAAGTCACAGTGGTGGGTACTCATTGCCACCTACTTCTTCCTGACTGTCGCCGAGCTGTTCATTTCGCCGCTGGGTCTGTCGTTTGTTTCAAAGATCGCTCCCAAGCACCTGCAGGGTATCTGCCAGGGCTTGTGGCTGGGTGCCACCGCACTGGGCAACCTGTTCATCTGGATTGGCCCGGTTATGCTCAACAAGATGCCCTCGCTGTGGATGTGCTGGGCCGTATTCCTGGTTATCTGCCTCGTCGCCATGGGCGTGATGTGGGGTATGGTAAGCTGGCTGGAGCGTGTTACCGGCGAGAAGGAGTAATCACTATACAACACATTGTTATATATCCATCATGAGAATCTGGAAAATCTAGCACATCTAGGTTTTCTGGATTCTCAATTAAAAAGAAGATATTATGTTTGAAGGACAACCTAAAGGACTTTTTGCGTTGGCACTGGCCAACACAGGTGAACGCTTCGGCTACTACACGATGATAGCCGTGTTCGCACTGTTCCTCAGGGCCAACTATGGCCTCTCCCCGGCAGTTGCCGGCACCATCTACAGTTCATTCCTGATGGTCGTGTATTTCCTGCCGCTGATTGGTGGCTGGATGGCCGACAAGTTCGGCTACGGTAAGATGGTGACCATCGGTATCATCATCATGTTCCTGGGTTACTTGCTGTTGTCGGTGCCCCTGGGCGGTAACACCTTTGCATTAATCGTGATGATCGGCGCGCTGTTACTCATCGGACTGGGCACAGGCCTGTTCAAGGGCAACTTGCAGGTGATGGTGGGTAATCTGTATGACGACACCCGGTATGCAGCCAAGCGTGATGCCGGCTTCTCGATTTTCTACATGGCCATCAACATCGGTGCCCTGTTCGCACCGACGGCTGCTGTCAAGATCAAAGAGTATGCCGAGGCTACTTGGGGTTTCTCGTCCAACGACGCCTATCACTTCTCGTTTGCCGTGGCTTGCGCCTCGCTGATCCTGTCAATCGCTATCTACTACGCCTTCAGGAGCACCTTCCGTCATGCCGAGGGCGGCAAGAAAGATGCCGTCAAGGCCGACACCGTCAAGGAGCCCGAGTTGAGCAAGGACGAGACCAAGCAGCGCATCATCGCCCTGTGCCTGGTATTTGCCGTGGTAGTGTTCTTCTGGATGGCATTCCACCAGAACGGCTTGTCGCTCACCTTCTTTGCCGACGAGTTCACCGCCAACTCGGCCAGCGGCTTGCAGAGCATGGCCTTTGACGTATGGAACCTTGTACTGATCATCTTTATCGTCTATGCCGGCTTCTCGCTGTTCCAGAGCAAAACGGCCAAGGGCAAGGGCATCTCGGGGGCGATTATCCTGGCCGCGCTGGGCATCCTGTACTACAAGTACACCCGCACGACCGGCAGTATCGACATCGCAGCACCCATTTTCCAGCAGTTCAACCCGTTCTATGTCGTGGCATTGACGCCCGTGTCGATGGCCATCTTCAGCTGGCTGGCCAGCAAGGGCAAGGAGCCCTCGGCCCCGCGCAAGATTGCTTACGGTATGGTTGTGGCCGCCATCGCCTATGCCATCATGGCAGTGGCCTCGGTGGGACTGCCCATGCCGCAGCAGGCGCCTGATGCCAGCGGCAACCTCGTGGGCCAGCATGTGGCCGACATGACGCCCAACCTGCTCATCAGCGTTTATCTGGTGTTGACCTTCGGAGAGTTGCTGCTCTCACCCATGGGCATCTCCTTTGTCAGCAAGGTTGCACCTCCCAAGTACAAGGGAGCCATGATGGGCGGCTGGTTTGTATCGACAGCGCTGGGTAACCAGCTTGTGCTGGTGGGCGGTGCCCTGTGGGGCAAGGTGCCCCTGTGGGTATGCTGGAGCGTGTTCCTGGGCGTGTGCCTCGTGGCCGCCATCTTCATGTTCGCCATGATGAAGCGCCTGGAGAAAGTCGCCAAGTAACCTAACCACCACCAAGACGACTCACAGGTGGGACACGGGGACGGTTCTTTTGTCCCATTTTGGTTCAAAATGGGACAAAAGAACCGTCCCCGTGTCCCAGTTTATGTAAAAAAGTGGAGAAGGCTGATTGGTAGTGGAAACTTTTTAGTACCTTTGTGCTTTAATACTGAAAACAAATGGAAGAAGTTACCTATCAGGGCCTGACGTTTGAGCCTTACATCAGACGTGAAGAGATAGCCAAGCAAGTGCATCGCCTTGCCCAGGAAATCAAGCGTGACTATGCCAACGAGAATCCCCTGTTCCTGTGCGTGCTTAATGGTTCTTTTATCTTTGCAGCTGACTTATTCCGTGCCTGCAACCTGCATGACAGCGAGATCACCTTTATCCGCTTCAAGTCCTATGAGGGCATGGAGTCTAGCGGCACTGTCAAGGAGATTATGGGTCTGAGTGAGGACATCACGGGTCGCAACGTGCTCATCGTGGAGGACATCATTGACAGCGGCGTCACAGCAGCCCAGTTGCGCAAGGAGCTTGCCAAGCACAACCCCAAGAGTGTCAAGATGGTGTCACTGCTGTTCAAGCCCGAAGCACTCACCGTGGGCAAGGGTCCAGAGTATGTGGGCTTTGAGATTCCGAGCAAGTTCATCCTGGGGTACGGCCTTGACCTTGACGGTCTGGCACGCAACTTGCCCGACATCTATGTGCTGAAGGAGAAGTGAGGATTTAGGTTATAGGTTTTTATACAATTAATATAGAACTTCACAATAAAAAGAAAATTCTAGATTATTATGTTGAACATTGTCATTTTTGGTGCTCCTGGATCGGGTAAAGGCACCCAGAGCGATAAACTCATTGAACATTACAAACTGTACCACATCTCGACCGGCGACGTGCTGCGCGACCATATCAAGCGTGGCACCGAACTGGGCAAGACTGCCAAGGGGTACATTGACCAGGGTCAACTCGTCCCCGACGAGCTCATCATCGATATCCTTGCGCAGGTTCTCGATGAGAACAAGGACAAGGCTAGTGAGGGCGTCATCTTTGACGGATTTCCCCGCACGATACCTCAGGCCGAGGCGCTGGAGCGACTGCTGGCCGATCGCGGCACCCAGATCGATGCCGTCGTGGGCCTTGAGGTTCCCGAGGATGAACTTATCAAGCGAATCCTGCTGCGCGGCAAGATGAGCGGACGCTCAGACGATAACGAAGAGACGGCCCGCAAGCGCCTGGACACTTACCACAACCAGACCTCGCCCTTAAAGGCCTACTATGAGCAGCAGGGCAAGTACCGCGCCATCAACGGCCTGGGCAGCATCGATGACATCTTTGAACTGATCAAAAAAGCACTTGATGCCTGATAAATCCCATTAACCCAGGGTTGTGACAGTTCCTGGGGGAGGGTCATCGAGGATTCGACAACCAAAAAAAAGAAGGAAAAGACGCTCTATCGTCAAAAAAAGTACTATCTTTGCAGCCGAATCCTTACCGGATGCCTGAATGGTGGAATCGGTAGACACGAGGGACTTAAAATCCCTTGGCCATTGCGGCCGTGTGGGTTCAAGTCCCACTTCAGGTACATTTAAGGAAACCAAAAACAACAAAAAACAATGAAAATGAGGGTTTTACAAGCCCTCGTTTTTCTTTTAGTTGTCTAAAGGTGTACTATTTTTTGCTATTTAGTACACTTTTAGTACACTTTTTAGGGTGTTGAATGAAAGAAAAACACTACTTTTGCAAAACAAAAGCAACAAAAAAGCAACAAAAACAAATTAAAAGGTTTGAGCAATGGCAAGAGTTAAAGAGCGAAAGCACAACCCGCAGTTAAAAACCGCGATTTTAAGCGATGGGCGCGAGAGCCTATATTTGGAGTATTATTTGGGCCGCGAGCAGGAGCCAGTTTTGGACAAAGCGGGAAACCCTGTTTATTATACAACAGGCAAGATGGCGGGCAAGCCCAAAGTAAAAATAACCCACAAGCGGAAAAAAGAAACCCTAAACCTGTATTTGATTGCCAGGCCGCGCACACCGATTGAGCGGCAAATGAACCGCGACACCAAAGAACTGGCAGAGCAGATAAGAAACGAAAAAGAGCGGTTATTTTTGGAGGACAAAGAGGGCTATAAATTCAAGAGAGAGCGACAAATTAACTTTCTTGACTATTTCCAGGCCTATATAGACAATTACACCAAAAAGGATATTAGGATGCTAAAAATAGCATTTAGCCGCTTTAATGACTTCTTGAAAGACACCCCCGAATATAACAAATATATTGGCCGTATAACCCCCGACCAAATAACACACGAAATGATGATTACTTTTACTGAATACCTGCAAACCCGCAGCCGCGGCGAGGGTGCCAAAACCCTGTTTGCTCGTTTCAAAAAGGTTGTCAAATATGCTGTTGAACATGGGGAAATGAAGAAAGACCCCTGCAAGGGTGTTGTTATCAAGGTGGATGAGCAGATATTAAGAAAGGCGATACTTTCAACCGATGAAGTGTTGCAGCTGATCAACACTAAAGGTTACAGGGAAAACCCCAATATTAGGCGGGCTTTTATATTTTGCCTATATACAGGAATGAGGTTTTGCGATGTTAAAGACCTAACATTTGCCAGTGTGGACTATTCAAACAGGCTTTTGAAGTTTGAGCAAAACAAGACCAAAGGACACAGCGCGAGCAGCGGGGTTACAATACCGCTAAATGATTTCCTGTTGCAGCTGATAGGAGAGCCAACACAGCCCGCGGGCAAAGATGGGGTTATATTTCCTTTGCCCAGCTATGAAATGTGCCTGAAAGCATTAAAGCACTGGACAAAGCGGGCGGGAATTGACAAGCATATAACATGGCACTGTGCCAGGCATAGTTTTGCGGTAAACATATTGAGCAGCGGGGCAAATATCAAGACCGTTGCAAGCCTGTTAGGACATTCAGGGCTTGAACATACGGAAAAATACACCCGCGCGGTGGACAGCCTAAAGCAAGAGGCAATAAACAGCCTACCAGTGGCCGAGTTGTAACCAGTAATTTGCAGCATCATGGAAAAGAAAACAGGCAGCATAGAAGAAAAGCGGGCAATGTTAAGGCTTGATAGCCTGTTGGAGTTTTTAGGAACCCCCCGCGATGTAAGAAACACCCCCTATTACTGCAAGTATGGATTACCGACATTAGAGGATGCCAGGTTATTAATCCCGCAGTTAGAGATTGACATTAAAGACCGCGAGAAATTAAAAAAGATTGCAAGCGAGTTTTTGTATTATTCAGGCGAGTTGTACAAGTATTTTGCACAAGAAACAATTATAGTATTTGATAGAGAAGAAATTAACGAGGCGGGGCGGGCATTATATAAATTAAGCGAGGCCGCGGGTGTATTGTCGGAGTATGCAAAGCCACAACAGGCAGCAACCGAAACACAGGCAGCAACCGTGGTGTTGCCCGCCGAATTAGCAACCGAAACCGCTATGAAATACTGGAGAAAAGCCAGGGCCGCGAATTGGGTTAATGCTGATTATTCATTTAACGGTACACACCCCCAAATGGCCTACTTTGCAGAAATAATGGCTGAAAAATTAGAACTTAAATATAAGTGGAGGCCATTTATAAAATTGTGGAAATATCGCTATTTAGCCCAGGAGCGGAAGAGGAGCCGCGATCTTATTGGCAAAGTTGAAAAAGAGAAAGAAATAGAACGCATATTTGAATAGATAAGCAAAAGAGTTGCCAAATTATGACAAAGAAAGAGTTATTAGAACGTATCAACGCCCAAGAAACGGAACTGATAAGGTTGCGCACCGAAAACGCCGTATTAAGGGAATATATAGGCCTGGAGCAAAAGGAGAGCCGCGGCGGTGCCGTGGTTATACCTTTCACAAAGAAATAAACCCCGCGCCCCTGTCGAGGCCTGGAGGATGCCAGGAACCGCCCAGGCCGCGGCGGTGTTGGTGTAGGGTGAAGTATTATTCACCGTGAACTATAATTCACTGTAGCCCGCCTGAATGGTGGGCAGCATCATGGAGCCTCACGCGCCGCCCGCCCTGTCGGTGGGTGCTGCCTGTCGAGGCCTGGAGGATGCCAGGAACCGCCCAGGCCGCGGCGGGTGCCTCAT
>CAMVAP010000038.1 GCA_947165485.1 uncultured Prevotellaceae bacterium | reverse complement strand
GGCCTTGGCGAGGTCTTTCGACCTCTAGCTCGCCCCACCTTTTATCTGGTGAGCCCAGTTCAGCGCCACAGCAGCCTCGCACAAAATAGAGATACCGCTGATGATCAAGCCTTTGACTTCGATCATCAGCGGTATTTGATTTCCCAAGTCGGGGTACCTGGATTCGAACCAGGGACCTCCTGCTCCCAAAGCAGGCGCGCTAACCGGACTGCGCTACACCCCGATGCCCTCACTTAGAGCGGTGCAAAGGTAGTGTAATTTCCTGATATGGCAAGCCATTTGAGGCGATTTTCTGTTTTTTTTGGTCCCGAAAGGTGATTTTGTGGTGAGAATGTAGTAACTTTGTGTGTTTAAAACGACATCAACGATAAAACAACCCTATAATACATCAAATCAATGTACAGAACCAAGACTAACGGCGAACTTCGTCTGGCCAATGTAGGCGAAGTCGTGAAACTGGCAGGATGGGTGCAGCGCACCCGCAAGATGGGCGGCATGACCTTTGTGGACCTGCGTGACCGCTACGGCATCACCCAAATCGTGTTTAACAACGAGGTGGACGCTGACCTGTGTGAGCAGGCCAACCATCTGGGTCGTGAATTTGTCATCCAGATCGAGGGCACCGTTGCCGAGCGTTCCAGCAAGAACGCCAACATCCCCACTGGTGACATCGAGATCATCGCCAGCAAGCTCAATATCCTGAGCGAGAGCATCACGCCGCCGTTCACCATCGAGGACAATACCGACGGTGGCGACGACCTGAGAATGAAATACCGCTATCTGGACCTGCGCCGCAACGCTGTGCGTCGCAATCTGGAGCTGCGCCACAACATGGCCATTCTCATCCGCAATTACCTGGATGACCAGGGATTCCTGGAGGTCGAGACACCTATCCTCATCGGTTCCACACCCGAGGGCGCACGCGACTTTATCGTGCCCTCGCGCATGAACCCGGGTCAGTTCTACGCACTCCCCCAGAGCCCCCAAACACTCAAGCAGCTGCTCATGGTGGCAGGCTTTGACCGCTACTTCCAGATTGCCAAGTGTTTCCGTGACGAGGACCTGCGCGCCGACCGCCAGCCCGAGTTCACCCAGATTGACTGCGAGATGAGCTTTGTGGACCAGGAGGACGTGATCGAGGTGTTTGAGGGTCTGGCCCGCCACTTGTTCAAGAAGGTGCGTGGCGTGGATCTGCCCGAGAAGCTCGACCAGATGACCTGGCACGAAGCCATGCGACTGTATGGTAGCGACAAGCCCGATCGCCGCTTCGGCATGACCTTTGTCGAGGTAGATGATGTACTCAAGGGCACTGGCTCTTTCCCCGTGTTCAACGAGGCCAACTACATCGGTGCCATCTGTGCTCCCGGCTGCGCAAGCTACTCGCGCAAGGAGCTTGATGGTCTGGTAGAGTTTGTAAAGCGTCCCCAGGTGGGTGCCAAGGGACTGGTTTACGTCAAGTTCAACGCTGATGGTACTGTCAAGAGCAGCATCGACAAGTTCTATGGGCCCGCCGTGTGGCAGCAGCTCAAGGAGAAGATGGGCGCCAACGATGGCGACCTCGTGCTCATCATGAGCGGTGACAACGCCAACAAGACCCGCGTGCAGCTGTGCACCCTGCGACTGGAGATGGGCGACCGCCTGGGTCTGAGGGACAAGAACAAGTTTGAGTGCCTGTGGATTGTTGATTTCCCGCTGTTTGAGTGGAGTGACGAGGAGCAGCGCCTCATGGCAACCCACCACCCGTTCACCATGCCCAATCCCGACGACATTCCCCTGCTCGACGAGCATCCCGAGAATGTGCGCGCCATGGCCTACGACTTTGTGTGCAACGGCATCGAGGTGGGCGGCGGCAGCCTGCGTATCCACGACGGCAAGCTGCAAGCCAAGATGTTTGACATCCTGGGCTTCACCCCCGAGCGTGCCATGGCACAGTTTGGCTTCCTGATCAACGCCTTCAAGTATGGCGCACCACCCCACGCAGGTCTGGCATTTGGCTTCGACCGCTTTGTGTCAATCATGGCTGGTCTGGACAGCATACGCGACTGCATTGCCTTCCCCAAGAACAATAGTGGTCGTGATGTGATGCTCGATGCCCCCAGCCCCGTGGACCAGAGTCAGCTCGATGAGCTCTACATCGACGTGGACCGCGACCGTCTCAAGGCCGAAGGCAAGATTTGAGACTAAAAGAGGCTATAGGCTTTAGGTTTTAGGCTTTTTTTAGGGGGGCATCCGCAACCCAACATATAAGTCCTAAAACCTAACCGCCTAAAGCCTAACGCCTAACAATAATGAAAATCAGAGAAATTACCGACGCCATCGAGCAGTATGCCCCGCTCAGGCTACAAGAGGAATGGGACAATGCTGGCATCCAGGTGGGTGACCCCGAAAGGGACATCACGGGCATCCTGTTGTGTACCGATGCCACCGAGGCGGTTGTCGCCGAGGCCATCACCCTGGGTTACAACCTGGTCATTGCCCACCACCCACTCATCTTCCGTGGCCTCAAGAAAATCATGGGTCGCACACCCGTTGAGCGCACCGTGGCGATGGCCATCAAGCACGATGTGACCATCTACAGCGCCCACACCAACATGGACAGTGCCTGGCAGGGCGTGTCCTTCCGCATGGCCGACAAGATCGGGATGACCGATGTCCATTTCCTGGACGACAACCGTGTGGACCCCTACGGTGACCAGGCGAGCACCTCGGCTGGTTGTGGCGTCATCGGCAACATCGAGCCGATGCCCGCCCGCGAGGTCTTGAAGCGTGTCAAGGCCGCCTTTAAGGTGGGGGCTGTGCGATACAGTGGCGATGCCGACCGCACGGTCACACGCGTGGCCCTGTGTGGCGGTGCCGGCGGTTTCCTGCTCGACAAGGCGGTCGAGATGGGTGCACAACTCTATGTCACAGCCGACATGCGCTACCACGATTTCCTGGACAACAGCCAGCGCATCGTGACAGCCGACATCGGCCACTACGAGAGCGAGCATTTCACAAAAGAGATTTTTTTAGAGATTATTCAGAAAAAAAATCCTACCTTTGCAGTCGCTTTTTCAAGAAATGAATTGAATCAAGTCAATTATCTATAATTCATTGGGCAGCAGCAACTAGGCGTTAGGCTTCAATCATGATGCACCTAAAGCCTAAAACCTGAAGCCTAAAACCTAAATTTCATTTATGGCAACACAGAAGAAAGAACTCACCGTTGAAGAGAAACTCAAGGCACTCTATGACTTGCAGCAGAAACTCTCAGAGATTGACGCTATCAAGACACTCAGGGGCGAGCTTCCCCAAGAGGTTCAGGACCTCGAGGACGAAATCGCCGGTCTGCACACCCGCGTCACCAAGTTTGAGGACGAGATCGCCGTGCAGAAGGACGAGATCGCCCGCAACCGCGACATCAAACTCAAGGCCGAGGATCTCATCGCCAAGTACACTGCCGACCAGGACAATGTGCGCAACAACCGTGAGTATGACTACCTCACCAAGGAGATCGAGTACCAGAACCTGAACATCGAGCTGGCCGAGAAGAAGATGAACGAGGCCTCCCGCAAGGCCGAGGTTCTCAATGCCGAGATCCAGAAAGCCAAGGATCTGGCCACCGACCGCCAGCAAGCACTTGAGGAGAAGAAGAGCGAGTTGAACGAGATTGTCTCCGAGAATAAGCAAAAAGAAGAGACCCTGCGCGAGAAGGCCAAGAAGCAGGAGAACAAAATCGAGGAGCGCCTGCTCACCGCATTCAAGCGCATCCGCAAGAACACCCGCAATGGCCTGGGCATCGTCGCTGTGCAGCGCAACGCCTGCGGTGGTTGCTTCAACCGCATCCCCGCCCAGCGCCAGATGGAGATCAAGATGCACAAGAAGGTCATCGTGTGTGAGTACTGCGGACGCATTCTCATCGATCCCGAGCTGGTAGGCTTAGCCCCCGAGGAGGCCAAGAACAAATAATTCTGTCCCCAAGAGGCAGACCGTAGCGGGCCAAATCCCAGAGGGCGCTCTAAACACCCTTAGTCATCGGGAATCACCCACTACAAGATACCGCAAATGGCAGCACGCCCACATGTGGCATGCTGCCATTTGTCATTAACGTTCATGGCTCTATAGCAGGAACTAACGGTACACCATTCACATCGATCACCTCGGCATTCTCGAGAACGGCAGGGCCCTGATAGTATTTATTTTACCCCCCCAATTTTAACATGACTTGATATTTCTTAAGACATCCGCACACTTTCGCATCTATTCACTGTACCAATTGCAGAAAAGGCACATAGCAAGGGCACTGTGCTGCATAACTCTCTCCACATTGCGACTGAGCTGGGGGAGCGCGTGTTAATAACTTTTTACACAAAAATGTGTGGCGGTGTTGCAAGAAAAGAGTAACTTTGTTGCTGGTCTCGACGGTAAGCCAGCATGAGACGCAACACATTATCAATGAGCATTTTGCACAAAGACATGAACGGAGTTGGAAAATTATATTTCAAGTATGGCACGATGGGCTCGGCCAAGACGGCATTGCTGTTGACCCAAGCCTACAACTTTGAGGAGCGCGGGATGAAATACCTGTGTATGAAACCCATTATCGATGATCGCGAGAACGATAACGTGATACGCTCCCGCATCGGCATCGAGCGCAAGTGCTCATGGATATACCCCGATAGCGACTTGTATGAGATGTTGAAGGAGATGTTTGACCGCACCAATCTCGTCAAGGACTGGATCCTGGTGGATGAGTCGCAGTTTCTCACCGCGGCCCAGATCGACCAGCTGGCACGCATAGTAGATGACTATGGTGTGAATGTGGTGTGCTATGGATTGAGGACCGACTTCCAGTCCCACCTGTTTGAGGGCTCACGGCGATTGATGGAACTAGCTGACACCATCGAGGAAATCAAATCGACCTGCTCCTGTGGCCGCAAGACCATCATCAACGCACGCATCGACAGCCGTGGCAACATTGTCACCGATGGTAACCAAGTGGAGATCGGTGGCGATGACAAATACGTATCACTGTGCCGCCGCTGCTGGCGCAATCGCCGCATCGAGAGCACCAACCGCAACGCCATCAAGTTTGAAGACGAGTGAGTTTGGTTGTTAGTTCTTAGTTCTTAGTTGTTAGTTGTTAGTTGGCATCCGCAAATGCCTAAAACCTAAAGCCTAAAACCTAAAACCTAAAGCCTAAAGCCTAAAACCTAAAGCCTAAAACCTACTTCCCCTTCTTGGGCGAGAAAAAGAGGTGCAGCAGCCAGCTCACGAGAGTGAGCACGATGCTGAATCCCATCGCCCAGCCCAGGTTAGCCACCTCAAAGTGGGGAGCCATCACCCATGAGCACAACATCACCATCAAGCCATTGATGACAAAGGTGAACAATCCCAGTGTCAACAGGTTGATGGGCAGGGCAAAGAACTTGACCAGCGGCCTGATCCATGAATTGATGAAACCCAACACCACAGCAACCAGAACGGCCCACCACCAGGGGTCAACGGTCACGCCGTCAAGCGTGTAGGCGGTAATCAACACCGCCATGCCCGAAATGAGAAGTCTTGTAATCATAATCTGTCAAAGTTTATCTATTCTATTTATATTAATGTGTTACCTGCTAGAGTAGCGCCATTAGGCACGCTAAAGGTACTCATTTTTTGGAAAAGTGAGGCATTTATTCCTCCAATTCGTCAAAATCAGGATTTTTTGGAGTAATTTTGCAGCTCAAAACGAGATACACCATGACTGAAAAAACAAGAAAGATTGTCAATACAGCACAGGACTACGTGATGATCACCCTAGGCCTGTTCTGTTATGCTTTTGGGTTCACCGCATTTATCCTGCCCGAGAAGATTGTCATTGGCAGCGTGACGGGTTTGTCATCGCTTATCCACTTCTGGCTAGGCTGGAACGTTGCCGTTACCTACTATGTGATCAACGTCATCCTGCTGGCCATCGCCTTTCACAGCGTGGGCAAGCAGTTTGTATTGCGCACAATCATCGGAGCATCGATAGCCACGCTGTTCATAGCGCTGCTACAGCCCCAGTTCCCGACACCCATCATTGAGCAACAGACGTTTATGAACGTCATCCTGGGTGCCGTGTTGTGCGGCCTGGGACTGGGCATTGTGTTTACACACAACGGCAGCACCGGCGGCACCGATATTATTGCCGCCATGGTAGCCAAGTACAGCACCGTCTCGTTTGGCCGCACGATGATGTACTGCGACGTGCTCATCATCTGCTCATCATGGCTGCTGTTCCACTCGATCGATAAGATCGTGTATGGTCTCATCTTTATGGTGATCTACTCGGTCGCTGCCGACCGTGTCATCAACAACACCCGCCAGAGCGTGCAGTTCCTCATCATCAGCAAGAAGTGGAAGGAGATTGCCGACAATGTCATCTCGGAGGCTCACCGTGGCTGCACGATTCTCGATGGAACAGGCTGGTACACCAAGGATGAAGTCAAAATCCTGCTGGTGATGTGCCGCAAGCACGAGAGCGTCAACATCTTCCGCATCATCAAGATGACCGACCGCCAGGCCATCATCACCCAGAGCAACGTTAACGGAGCCTATGGATTTGGCTTTGACGAGCTGAAAGTGCGTGTCCGCAACAAGAAACTATCAGCCAGCCCCAGCGATCAAGCAACCGCTAAATAGCAATGTGACCGCAATCCTCTACTCTTATTTTTTATAGGCACCACGCTAAGGCATCTTGGCGTGGCGCTTATCGTTTATGGGCTATCTCTCGTTGTGAATGAGGGAGTAACAACCGCACCCCACCAAAAAGCAGAACGATACATTTTGACGTTTTTTACTGACAAAATCAAAAAAAATCGGGCAATCGACATGAATTTTGTTCTTAAAATTGCATATTTTTAAAAAATAGTTTATTTTTGCACGCTTTTCAATTTTTGTGGTTATAAGTAAACCGTTTTAAAGCATCTATTAACCTTTATTGATACAACATTAACCTTCACAACATTAGATGATGAGACAATTTTTATTCTTAGCCTCACTATGGCTTGCCGCAACGGCTATTGCAGCACCTGTGACTCCGAGTCAGGCCCAGCAGGCTGCCATTCAATTCATGCAGCAGTATCGCGCTGGCGTGACTGTCAGATCTTCACCCGCCATGAGCGCTCCACGCCTGATGGCCAATGGTCAAAAATCAACAACTAAACACTCCAGTTACTACATCTTCAATACCGCTGGCGACAAGGGTTATGTCATCGTCTCGGGTGACGACCGCACGACCCCGATCCTGGGTTACATCGACAATGGATCATTTGATGCCAGCAAGATGCCGGCCAACATGAAGGCATGGCTCGACAACTATGCCCAGGAGATTTCCATGCTCGATGAGCTTGAACTCGTCAGCAAGGGTAGTGCGTTCACCGTCCCCCGCCCCACCCGCAACAGCATCTCGCCTCTGATCACCAGCCATTGGGACCAGGGTGCTCCCTACTGGGAGAAGTGCCCCGAGTTTATGAATATCGACGAGAATGGCGACACGGTGGGAGAGCTTGCCTACACGGGCTGTGTGGCCACATCCATGGCCCAGGTCATGAATTACTACAAGCACCCGCTGTATTGCAGCCAGGAGATCCCCTCCTATGTCGTCACCTTCTACATGAACGAGGAATACGGTGTGTTTGACACCGAGACCCTGATGCCCAGAATGTTTGACTGGGACAACATGAAGGACAACTATACCGGTGCCGAGACCCAAGCCGAGAAAGATGCCGTGGCATGGCTCATGCTCTATGCCGGCTGCGCTGCACACATGCAGTATGGCTTGAACGCTTCAAGCACCAGCGATCCCTATATTCCCACCGCGCTGAACGACTATTTCAACTACGACGCCAAGCTGGTTTACCGCAGCGACTATGAACAAACCGACTGGGAAGACATGATCTATAACGAGCTCGTCGAGGGCCGTCCCATGATTTACAATGGCCGTGCCGGCACGGGCGGTGGACACTCGTTTGTCTGTGACGGATATGCCTACGGCGACATGTTCCACATCAACTGGGGCTGGGGTGGCCTGGGCGACGGTTACTTTGTACTGTCGGTTCTCAACCCCTATGCCGGTGGCATCGGTGCCACAACCAGTTTGGAGGGTTACAATATCGACCAGACCGCCATCATCGGCATCCAGCCCGGCTACAGCGGCCAGCCCGAGGTCGTTGATCACCGCTTGACGGTATGGAACATGTACTACAACGGCACGCGCAGCTTTGAGCGCAGCGATGACGGCTCATTCAAGTTGACCAAGCGCCGCTACATCAAGGCCACCGCCGAGGACCACATCGATGACGGCACCAAGTACCTGCGCGGCATTGCGCTCTATGACACCGACAATAACTTTATAGAGCTGATAGCCCAGACCTACTACGCCACCAGTTTCATCTCCATCACCGACAGCTGGCCCGAGCCCCAGAGTTCAGTGACTTACCCGTTCGGCAAGAACCTGCCCGACGGCACCTACAAGATTGTGCCCGTGAGCAGTCTGCCGGGCACCAACGAGTGGCAACCCATGATCGAGAGCGACCGCTACTACATCGAGGCCACCATCAGCGGCAACTGGATCACCATGGCCGACCATCCCGTTACGGACCTGCAGAGCACCAACTTTGAGTTCACTGGAGGCGAGAAAGTGGGCCTGGCCGAGCAGTGCCACGTGACGGTCAAGAACAACAGCATCGACCGCTTCAGCGGCAAGTTGTACCTCTATGTTGACAACGAGCAGATTGACGAGTATGGTGAATACACTACCGTCGTCGAGACCGAGATTCCCGCTGGTGGCACCAAGGTGGTGACCTTCAACTTCACCCCCAAGAATGCCGGCAGCAAGAGCGCCCACCTGTCACACTACGACACCTCATGGAATCCCAGCATTCCCGGTACGGGTTCGGTCAACATCGTTGGCAGCACGCTGTATCCCATGAACCTGAGTGTGGACATCAACGCCCTGAACGCCGACGAGAACATGGTCATCTACGACAGCCACATCAAGTTCAAGGTTGACGTCACCAACAACAACACCGATGGCGAGTACAACCGCTACATCCTGGCTCCGCTGTTCATCGTTGACGAGAACAACAAGGGCACAATGGTGACCTACCTGAGCCGCAACGTGGTCATTCCCGCCGGGGAGACCCAGACGTTCTACTTTGAGTTTGACAACCTGGCCTTCGGTTCCCGCTATGCGCTCAACATCTATGGCCGCAACGAGAACGATTCGACCAAGAATCTGGTGAAACCGGGTGAATCCAAGTTCTACAGCATCGACCGCGGTATGGTCGTGTGGGACGGCATGGGCAACCGTGTGGGCTACAAGGCCTACAATGGTATCCGCGTGCCCGAGGAGGCCGCTGCCGTGAGTCTGGAGGGACTCAACCTGACATCAATTATCCCCAACGATAACCCCAACACGCTCTATTACATCGGCAACTCCGAGCGTTATATCCCCGCTGGCCTTGAGGCTAAGAATGTTATCCAGAACCATGTGGCCCAGCGCGACGTTGTCCTCATGCATGGCTATGACTTCTATGCTCCCTTCCGCTTCTCGGCGGCCAACATCAGCTATGAGCGCCAGTTCACCACTGGACGTCATGCTGGCCAGGCTGGTGGCTGGAACACCATGGTGCTGCCGTTTGCCGCAACCAGCGTCACCGTTGATGGCACGCCCATCGACTGGAAGCACAACAAGGATGACGTCAAGGACTTGTGGATCTGCAGCTTTGACAAGGAAGAGGACAGCACCGACGAGGCCCGACTGCTGGCCGACTATGTGGGCACCTCACTCAATGCCAATGTGCCCTACTTTGTCGCTCCTAGCGACGGTACCGACGGCACCGACCTGCGCGGCAAGACCTTCGTCTTCAGCGCTCAGGGTGTGACCGTCAAGCCCAACCCGTCGGCCATCACCAGCGGCACCTATCACATGGTGAACGGCGAGTTTGCCCACAAGACGATTGACAACGCCTACTTCCTGAACGCAGCAGGCAGCTACTTTGTCAAGGCCGCCAGCGGCACCGTCAAGGCCTTTGAAGCCTATGCTTCCAACGTCAAGGCCAGCCAGGCCACCCAGTTCCAGATTGTACTGGACGAGAATGCCAGTGGCATCCTGCGTGGCGACGTGAACGGCGACGGAATGGTGAGCATCAAGGATGTCACCATGCTGATCGACTACCTGATGGGCAAGGTAACTGACATCAACTTCGATGCAGCCGATGTTGACATGAGTGGCTTTATCTCTATCAACGATGCGACGATGACCGTTGACTACCTGCTCACTGGAGCCTGGTAATCGACATCAACCCATACCCCATTGAGCCATCAAGGGCGTGCCCGGTTATCAGGCACGCCCTTGATGATTTCTTACTATTAGTGTCTGGAGAGAGTCCCGTTAGGGACGGCCAGGACATAGGCAGGGTGTTGAGCGAAGCGAAACCCCTGTCAATGCATCCCAATTACCAGTTAGCCCCATCGGGGCGGCAGTCTCATCATCATCAACATACTGCCGCCCCGATGGGGCTTGGGCGAGTGCCTTGACAATCGCAGGGGTTGCACTCGGCTTCGCCTCGTTACACCCCTGCCTATGCACTGGTCGTCCCTAACGGGACTCTCCCCGGACACCAATAATTTTTCTACGAGCACATGGGTAACTGGTCAGCGAACGGAGCCACACGATAAGGCGCTAAGTTATTTATTATCAAAAACTTAGCGTCTTAGCATGAGATTCATATCAGGCCGAGAAAAGGATTCTTACTCTAGATCCCTGTCGCGATTGTCACAGGGTGCGTCCCACGGGGGAATTGTGGTAAGCACGGTCGATGAGCTCGGTGCAACGGTGGGTGAGCATGTGCATTCCGTCATAGTAGCTGTTCAGGTCGTTCATCAGTTCCTCATCGCAGCTGTAATCAAACACATGATCCCTGCCCATGATTTCGCACAGCACCTCATGGTCAATGCCCGACAGACCCATGACACGATAACGGGGAGGCACTATCACGATATAATCCACATGATGGGCCGTGAGCATCGAGGCGATGTCCTTCAACAAGTCCTGTGCCTCCTGGCCAATGCTCAATGGCATCGGGTCGGGATGAGGAATCATGTTGACGAGCCAGGGCACGTCGGCAAAGAACTCATCCGGATGGTTGATCACCATCGTGTCGAGCGCCGTGCTATAGTCCTCGTTCATCACCTCGTTGCGGGCACAGGGCACCTTGTTCATCTTGGCATCGGCCAGCAAGCGGTCGGCAACGGCCTTGGTGGGCCACAAGTTGTACATCAGCATATCAGGATCACGCAGGGCATTGAAATGCACGCGGTGAAAGTGCAACCAATTCATCTCGCTTGACACCTCGGGATGCGGCATGAAGGGCACTTCCTCATAGCGCTTGGGACGGTGGTACATCTCATCCTCCATTACCAGCAGCGCGTGACGCACCTTCACCCCATGGTCAATCAGATACTTCAACTCGTCACGGATGCCCGACAACGTCTGTGCCCCCACGGTAAAGTGATAAACGCTGGCCGTGTCGGGTAAATACTTCTTCCACGCCGCGGCGGTAAAGTTGGATGACAACGAGGACCCAAAGATAAAGGAGTCAAAATGCTCGCTGGGATAATAGCGCTTGAAGCCCTCAAGGGCCACATAACGCTTGTTGGGGATGCGCTCCAGCGTGTCTCCCGGCAACACCGCAACGCCATCATAACGGTAAACCACGCGGAAGGGATCCAAGCACAGATACAGGGCCACAAAGCCAAAAACCGGCAGCAGGGCCAGCAACGTGCGGCACACAAATTTCTTCATTCCTTTCTGTTTCATCTTGCCACGTGTTTTAGAACTGGAAATAAATGAATTGCATGTTGCGATCCAGGCTCAGGATGGAGATGCCAGCCAGTATCGCCCAGTAGATTGCCCATCGCACCCATGTGGGGAAGGGCAAACGCTCCAGCGGGAACTCATGCTTGCGGCCCAGCCACTCGATAATGAAAAACGGCACCAGGTAGAACAACGGCTGACCAAAGACCGGACGCAGCTTCCACGTGGTGTTGAACATCACATCAAGGATCTCGTTCAAGTGAGCCAGGTTGTTGGCACGGAACGAAATGCCCACCAGCGAGACTAACATGAACGTGAACAAGCACCAGGGAATTTCACGCAGGGTGGCATGTTCACTCAAGCGCTTACTGGGCAAGAAAATATAAGGGACATTGAGCAGGCCAAACGCCAGACCCCAGATGGCAAACGTCCAGTCGGCACCATGCCACAAGCCCGACAACGTGAACAATACCAGCACGTTGATCACGGTGCGTAACTTGCCACGGCGCGAACCGCCCATCGGGAAATAGATGTACAGGCGGAACCAGTTGATCAACGAGATGTGCCACCGCTGCCAGAACTCCTTCAAGCTGCGGGAGAAGAAGGGGAAACGGAAGTTGGGCAGCAACTTGATGTTGAGCAACTTGGCCGAGCCGATAGCAATGTCACTGTAGCCCGAGAAGTCGGCATAAATCTGTATCATAAACAGCATCGATGCCCACAACATGCTGGCCGCCGAGTAGTGGTAGGGATTATACAGCAACTGGTCAACGTAGTACCCGATGCTGTCGGCAACAATGACTTTCTTGCCCACGCCCCACAGGATCTGCCGCATACCGATGACTGCCGTGTCATAGTCAAACGTTTTCTTCCTCAAGAATTGTGGCAACAGATTGGCAGCGCGCTCAATAGGTCCTGCCACAAGCTGCGGGAAGAACGCGATAAAGACCCCAAAGGCCACCACATCACGTGTAGGCTTGATGTCGCCACGATACACATCGATGGTGTAACTGATTGCCTGGAATGTGTAGAACGAGATGCCCACGGGCAACAGGATGTGCAACGTGGGCCAGTCGGGATTGACGCCAAACAGCCCCAGCAGGTCAACCAGGCTGTCACGCATGAAGTTCAGGTACTTGAACACGGCAAGGATGCCCACGTTCAACACGATATTGGCAGCGCTCCACAGCTTGTCTTGTCGGGAACGGTCGCCCTTCATCATCAGGGCCGAGCCCCAGGTGGTGAACGACGTGAGCATGATCAATCCCAGCATCCGCCAGTCCCACCAGCCATAGAACACATAGCTGGCAACAAGCAGGAACAGGTTTTGCCACTTGAGGTGATTGCGCAACCCCCAGTACACGATAAAGACCAGGGGCAGGAATAAAGCGTATGTATAAGAATCAAATTGCATATTACTGGGCGCAAAGGTAGTAAAAAAGTTTTTAGTCCTTGATTTTTAACCCTTGGTTTTTAGTCCTTGATGCATTTCTCGGTTGCGGGCGGCAGGCTAAAACCAAAACTTAAACCCTCATAGCTGGAAAAAAACAATTATCTTTGCAGCCATGAAAGAACAAGAACACAACAACCGGGGTAACGTGTGCGTATTTTGCGCCTCAAGTGACCGCATCGACACGCGCTACCTGGATGAGGCCCGTGAGCTGGGACGCCTGTTGGCACAGGGCGGCTGGCACTGCGTCAATGGCGGCGGTGCTGTTGGGCTCATGGGGGCCGTGACCGATGGTGCCCTTGACGCCGGTGGGCAGGTGACGGGAGTCATCCCCAAGTTTATGGTGGACAACGGGTGGTGCTACGACCGGCTGCAAGATGTCGTGATCACTGCCGACATGCACCAGCGCAAACACATGATGAGCGAGATGGCCGATGCCGTCATCGCCATGCCTGGCGGTGTGGGCACACTCGAAGAACTGCTAGAGACCCTCACCTGGCGCCAGCTGGGGTTGGTCAAGGTTCCCATCATCATCCTGAACATCATGGGTTATTATGACCCCCTGCTGGCGATGTTGCGTCATGCCATCGACCAGGGTTTCATGAAGCCCTCCCATGCGCAACTGTGGCAAGTTGCCACCACTGCCGCCCAGGCCATTGCGATGCTCGATGACAGCGCACCGGTGGAATTTGAGTCTAAATATTAACACCATGCCCACCACCACACCACCTGCCGATACCCTTTTGTTGCCTGTAGAGTCACCGCACGCCCCCGCAGCCCTTCAAGCCGATACCGTCGAGCCCTATTATGCCCCACAGTATCTGGACGGATTTCCTGCCGCGGCAGCCGGCGACTCGGCGCTGAGCGACATCAACAGCCTGCCCGTGATGGAACTGCCCGAGCCGGGCACGGCGCAGCCGTTTGCCCGCTCGCCCTTGCACGACACGCCATCGATGGCACTGCTGCTGGCAGGACTGCTGGCAGTGGCATTCAGGTACCACACGGGATACAAGTATATCGAGAACTTTTTTCACTACATGTTCTCGACCCGGCGGCGCGAGAACCTGTTTGAGGACCACACCTTCAACGAGACGAGCATCCTGGCGGCCCTCGTTGCCAACACCTGCATCACCCAGGGCTTTTTAATCTACTTTGCGGTGCAGCAATTGTGTCCGGCACTGGCCCCCAGCCTGCAGTCCAGCGTGTTTGTACACATCAGCGCCTATTGCGGCCTGGCACTCGGCTTCTACGCCGTGCAGTGGATGGTTTACAAGGTGATAGGCTACACCTTCAGCGACAAGGTGGGGTCCAAATTATGGCTCGACGGCTTCAAGTCCACCCAGTCGTTACTGGGGCTGTTGCTCCTACCGGTTCTGATTATCGTCATGCTGTATCCCAGCCATGGCAAAATGCTACTGGCGATAGCTGCGGCACTTTACTTGATTGCTCGATTAATCTTTATTTATAAGGGGTTTAGAATTTTTTATGGCAATTTGTCATCGATTCTGTATTTTATTTTGTACCTTTGCGCCGTCGAAATCGTTCCTCTTGTCATCATGGCAGGCGTAACGTATTGGATTAGTGGCATTTTACAGACTTTTTGAACCTAATGAACATTAACAAGATCCTGGTTTCACAACCGAGACCAACGTCTGAGAAATCTCCTTACTTTGATTTGGAGAAGAAATATGGTGTAGAGATTGTTTTCAGGCCTTTTATCAAGGTTGAAGGGTTAACATCCAAGGAATTCCGTCACTCCAAGATCAACGTGCCCGACTACTCGGCAATCATTTTGACGGCGCGCACCGCAATCGATCATTTCTTCCGCCTGTGCAAGGAATTGCGCTACAACGTCCCCGACACGTTGAAGTACTTCTGCGTGAGCGAGACCATCGCCCACTATCTACAGAAGTATGTCGTTTACCGCAAGCGCAAGATTTTCTACAGCGAGACGGGACGCATGGAAGACCTCATTCCCATTATCGCCAAGCATCACAAGGAGACCTACCTCATGCCCGTGAGCGATGTCCACAACGATAAGGCTGTAGTGCTCGACAACAACAAGGTAAAGTATGTCAAAGCCGTGATGTACCGCACCGTGAGCAACAACTTCAAGCCCGGGGAGCAATTTGACTACGACATGCTCGTGTTCTTCACCCCTGCCGGCATCAAGTCCTATACCACCAACTTCCCCGACTACATGGACCGCAAGGTGGTCATCGCAGCCATGGGACAAACCACTCTAGAGGCCGCAGCCCAGGCGGGACTCACAGTCGATATCACCATCACGCCCGAGACCCCCTCGATGGCCAGCGCCATCGAGAACTACCTCAAGAAGGTCAAGGCCGAGGAGGAGAAAATCGCTGCACGTGAGGCACGTGAAGCCGCCAAGAAAGCCGCTGCCACTCCCGCCAAGAAGAAGGCTGCCAAGAAGACCACCAACAAGCCGGCCACACCGAGCAGACCTCTCACCGAGGAGGAGCTGTTTGCCAAGCGATCGGCTGCCGCCAAGAAAGCCGCTGCCACACGCCGCGCCAAGGCCGAAGCCGCCGCTGCTGCCGCCGCCAAGCGATCGGCTGCCGCCAAGAAAGCCGCCGCAACGCGCCGCGCCAAGGCCGAGGCCCTGAAGGCTAAAGCCTAACCGAAGGACTAAAAAAAACTACAACATGTGGGGCATGACGCGTGCGTGCCTCACATTTTTTTAGTAATTTCGCATCCTGAATGGACTACAAGTTAAACAAAGACGAGAAACTGTGCAGCCGCACGGCGGTTAACCGCCTCTTTGACGAGGGCAAGTCACTCATGGCCTTCCCCCTGCGCGCCGCCTACAGGTTGCGACCTGCCGGCGACCATCCCGTGCAGTTCCTCATCTCCATCCCCAAGAAGCGCATCCGCAAGGCCGTGGGGCGCGTCACCCTGCGACGCCGCACCCGCGAGGCCTACCGCCTGAACCGCCACCAGGTGCTCACACCCGTGCTCGATGAGTTGGGCTTGGGAGTGGACATCGCCTTTGTTTACCTGGACAGCAACCCCGCCCCCTATAGCGTGATCAATGACCGCATGATCAACCTGCTCACCCGCATCGCCCACGCCGCAACCGAGCATCACCCCACCGTTAACCATCAAGTCAACCAGGATGAATCGCGCAATTAAGGCCATCAGCGACATCGTGCGCCAACTGCTGCGCGCCATCGGCTGGGTGCTGATCCTGCCCATCCGTTTTTACCAGAAATTCATTTCGCCGCTCAAGCCCCCCACATGCCGCTTCACGCCCACGTGTAGCCAGTATGCCATCCAGGCGATACGCAAGCACGGGCCCTTCAAGGGGCTAGCGCTGGCCCTGTGGCGCATCCTGCGCTGCAACCCCTGGGGAGGCAGCGGCTACGACCCTGTGCCATGAACCAGTCCCCCACTGTTTTCATCGGCATCCGCTTTTTAGGTTCTAGGCAATAGGTATTTGCGGATGCCAACTAACAACTAACAACTGCCAACTAAAATGCTCCTCGACTTCCACACCCATCGTCCTGATGCCACCGCGGCCCTCATCTCGGTCGATCCGCGGCACTTTGACCCACAGCCTGGATTGTGGTACTCGGTGGGCTTTCATCCCTGGGACACCTTGCTACCCATCACCCCTGGCGACATTGCCCTGCTGGAACAATGCGCCCACCACCCCCAGGTGCTCGCCATCGGCGAGACCGGGATGGACAGCCTGCGCGGAGCCGACCTGGAAACACAGGAAGCGCTCTTTGTCAGCCACCTCCAGCTTGCCCGTGGCACAGGCCTCCCCGTTGTCGTCCACAGCGTGAGGACTGCCCAGCAGATTCTCGCCGCGCGCCACCGCGCCCAGTTGACCGATGTGCCCCTGGCCATCCACGGCATGAGGGGCAACCAACACGTGGCCCGCACATGGCTCGATGCTGGCTGTTACTTGTCCTACGGCCCACGGTTCAACCCTGCCGCACTGCTCGCCACCCCACTCGACCGCCTCCTCATCGAGACCGATGATGCCCCCGTCACCATCCACCACGTGGCCACCCTCGTTGCACACACCCTACACCGCCCCATCGACACCATCCTCCACATCACCACGGCCAATGCCCAACGACTATTGACCTGACCCCATGTGTTACAGACTACTTCATCATATACCGACTATGGCATTAGCCTCAGCTAACTAAAAACCAACAACAATAAGTACAATGAACACAATGACATGGCTGATTATCAAGAAATTGTATTGATTGTATTGATTGTTTTCCTTTGCTGTACCATTTCTGGAGATATGTTAAATTTATGTTAATTATGGGGGGGGTAAATGTGAATTAATATAAAAAGTATTACATTTGCGATAATAAACACATTACTAACTATTAAATCAATTACAGTTATGAAGAAGACAATACTTTTTTCGATTCTTGCCCTGCTGGGCATGACCCAGGCGGTAGCGCAAGAATATGAGTACGTCCCGTTTGTTCGCGAGGGCGTGAAATGGGTGTACTTTTATGAGAATTATTATAGTACGGTATATGGGTATGACGAGAATCTTGCACTAGGAAAGAACTTTTTGACTCTTGAAATCAAAGGTGATACCGTCATTAATGGCAAGGCTTATAAGGCCATGCATAAGTATAGTGGCAGTGCAATAGATTGGGATCATGATACTATCCCATTATATCTGCGTGAAGAGGATAGAGTGGTCTATGGCATTGTGCCTGAAAGTATTTTTTACTATGATTGTCTCATTGGTTATGGCCCCGAATACTTACTAATAGATGGTCATTGGGTACCCATGGAAGGTCTTTATGGGCAAATCTATACCGGTCAGGAATTCGTGCTGTATGATTTTGCCGACACTAAAAGTTACTATGAGAGCGAAAAAATGTTTGATCCAGATATATTTGACGAATTCGAATTTTCATATGTTGGAAGTGATATTACGACAGTGGGCGGAGTTCAAGTCAAGCGCCACGTGATCAATCGTTGGAATCTGGAAGATTACCTCATTGAAAGTGTAGGCTTTGACGGCCATAATTCTGGTTTCACATTGCATTATCTATATAACATGACTTATGCAGATCCACGATTCCATCTGAGCCATGTCGTTGAGAATGGACAGATCATCTACAAGGGCATTTACTTTGACCCAGGTGTTCACGTGGGTATCGATGAGGCGGTGGCCGACAAGCCGTGTCGTGCTATGGACGGTAACTACTACAACCTGATGGGGCAGCCTGTGGGCAAGGAGGTGCCCTCCACGCCCGGCATCTACATCCACAACGGCAAAAAGATTTGTGTAAGCCGAATGCCATGATGCTTGCATCAATGGCTGAGGCGCAACCAAACAACCTAGACAACTGAGAACAACTTCATCAACAGCTCTTGTTTTTACTCGGATTGCGTGGCTCACCCGATAAAAGGTGGGGGGCAGTGTGGTCGAAGACCACAACAAGGCCAGCGGCCTTGAATTGAGGTAACCCCACGGCGCACAGGCCGAAGGCCTCGTGTGGCGTGGGGAACGAGGCTACCACCCGAACGGGCCTCGTAGAGGGCCAATCACGTCAGGCGGTAGTCATTCCATTCTATTCCAGCATTGAGCAGGTGTTTGCGGTATTCGTCTTCAAAAGATTCCCGTTGATGGCAAAAAGGGTCGATTGGAAATTCTGCACCACGCAGGCGATATACCGGTACAACTGGTTGGACGATGCCAGAGGCAATGTCATCTCACGACAGTGGGTGTTGATAACAATGTGATTGAGCCCTCTCTCCCCAGGCCACACTGACCTTCGGCCAGTGCGCCCTGGGGTTTGCGCAATTCAAGGCCGCTGGCCTTGGCGAGGTCTTTCGACCTCTAGCTCGCCCCACCTTTTATCAGGTGAGCCGATTGTGTGGATTAGGTTGAAAAAAGTGGATGTGTCATAATTGATAAGTTGCAATTCTAACCGCCCTGCGGGCGGGAAATTATTCAAATTATAATTAAATTGATATAAATATAAAATAATAATTAATTTTAATTTAAAAATTTGATAAATTTCCC
Source organism: uncultured Prevotellaceae bacterium (assembly GCA_947165485.1). GTDB lineage: Bacteria > Bacteroidota > Bacteroidia > Bacteroidales > Muribaculaceae > Sodaliphilus. Next base: position 6,108 of record CAMVAP010000038.1, on the reverse strand, counting down.
GTGCGTTAGCACGGTAATATTATTGAGTCGCAATTATGACACAGCCTCTTTGCGCAATTCAAGGCCGCTGGCCTTGGCGAGGTCTTTCGACCTCTAGCTCGCCCCACCTTTTATCAGGTGAGCCGATTGTGTGGATTAGGTTGAAAAAAGTGGATGTCCGCTAGAGAGGGAATCTCTGGCGGACATCCGCATGATGTGACACTATCGTGTGTCAAGGGGATATTATTTCTCGGTGAGGGCCTCGCGCGACTTGGTGGCACGGGGGCCTTGAGGTGCAGTGATGGCCTTATCTACCGCAGCGTCGGCCTTCTTGGGTGCCATCGCGGGCATGACCTTGGCCTTGTCATAGTACATGCCGACGGGACGATAGGCAGTGTACTGGTAGTAGCGGCTGTCGGTTGCCATGATGAGGTCACCATTGCGGTCGTAGCCATAGAAGAGGTACTCGCTGGTGCCATCCTCGTAGTGGATAATCAGGCGGTCGCCGTGGGTGTTCCAGTTAAAGTCCAAATAGTCCATCCCATAGCGTGAATAGTAAGTGTAGCGGCCAGTGTAGTTGCTATAGAAGTCATAGCGCACCTGATCATAGCCCACAATATCATACTCGCCTTGGGCGTCGTGGCCGTAGTAGGAAATCCATCCGCCCACAATATCGTCAACATAGTAGGGCGATTCCCAATTGCTGCACGAGAACAGGGTCATCGTCAGCGCTGCCAGGAGCAGCATGTTGTAAATCTTTTTCATAGCCGTGAATTTTTTTAAAAACGGTTAATACTTGTTGCAAAAGTAGTGCATGTCGAGCACAGAACAAAGGATTTGGGCAAAATTTGTGAAAAAATGCGCGCACCACCCGGTGTGATGAAATGGCGCGCGCCACCCAGAAATTACGCTATTGGCTCAAGAGCCGTTAAAAATTCACACCCACGTTGATGGTGAAGCACCCACTGTGCGTATCGTCAAAGTTGTCCTGGCCGATGTTGGCCAAGCCGATGTCATAGCTGGCGTCGAGATAGAGCATATTGAAACCAACGCCACAACCTATCTTGAGTCCGCCGTCAAAGCGGTTGAAGTACCCGTCGTCAAAGGAACTGAACGCGGTGCGCGTGCCGTAGTTCTTGATCTGGCCATCGGTGCCTATCGCCAGGAAGCCGCCGGCATAGGGCTGAATCGTGGTCTGGTTGCCGATGAAGTGCTTGTACTTGATCAACAGCGGCAGTTGCAGGTAGTTGAGGTCATAGGTGAACTTCTCGTTTCCCGATCCGCTCTTGCCCCCTTTCTGGGTATAATAGAGTCCCGTCTCCAGGAACAGCGGCGCGCGATAGCTGAGTTGGGTTCCCGCAGCGATGCCGATATTAAGCCCCGTCTTGAAGCTATTGCCGTCGAGCAGCGGGCTGTCGCTGTTGACGTGGGAGGCGTTCATGCCCACCCGCAGTCCGATGTAATACCTGTTCCACGCAATATACTCGTTGCCGTGGCGCCCCACCGTCTGCACTCGGGGACGATAACCGCCGTATCGGTATCCAGGTTGTGCGATAGCAGGCATTGCCAGCACCATGCACAGTAGGGAAAGTAGTAAAGTCTTTTTCATTGTCGTCAAGTTTTATTGTGATTATGTTATTTCTTGACTCTTAGACATGAGGCGGGAACCCAGGTTTAAGGCACCGCATGGCCAAAAACGATGAGCCCCCCAGTCTTGACGACTAAGGGCACAAAACAACCGACCAACCACCCGGGTGTGGCCTATCAGTGACGCAGGGATTTCAGGAAATCGACAAGTGACGGGGTGTGCAGGGCCTGGGAAATCGCCTTCTCCTGGAGCTCAAGGCACGTCATGAGCACCACAGCCACCAGCAGCACAAACAGGACCATCCAGCGGACGAACGCCTTGCGGCGATGGCCTTCGATCACACGGCACAGCACATACATTGCCACGGGGATAAACAAGGGCTGGACAGGCAAGACATAGCGCGTGATCGACCCACCCATCACATAGGCCAACATCACAAACGCCAGGGCAGGCCACCACGGCCACGCTCCCATATTCTCACGCCCGCGCCATGACATGCAGGCAAAATAGAACAGCACAACACCTCCCAGCAGGTACCAGGTGTAGGAGACGCGGCACAGGTAGTTGAACAGGATGGGTGACTCCCCATTGAGCCAGGGGAAGGGGACAAAGAACTGGATGGAAGCCGTGAGCGGCAGCATCGCCGCACGGTGCAACGGCGAGAACAGGAAGTAGTAACCTATCAAGTCACGGTAGAACCCTTGTGGTCCCCTGATGACATAGAAGCGCTGCATGTTCCACCCACCATTCACAATCTTGACGTGGCGGTCAAAGGAATAGGCGGCAAAATAGTTGCCCACGACAAGGGCCACCACCACGAGCGCCACCATCGTGAGCGCCATACCCCAGTCGCGCCTCAAGTGGGGCAACGCCATGATGACAATGCCAGCCAGCACGATATAGAGATAGGTGGTGCGCACCGCACCGAGCAGCGCACAGGCGAGGGCCATCAACAAGAGGTCACGCCATGGCTGGAAACGCTCCTCGTCGGATGCCGACATCGATGACATCGCAAATCCCGCGAGTGCCATAGCCATGCCGATGGAGCCTTCCTTCAATATACTGATGCCCATCATCAGGTTGTAGGTCAACGCAAAACACAGCAGCATTCCACCTGCCAGCAACGCACTGGGCATGGCCTTGACACGATGGGCCAGCAGACGGCGTGTGGTCATGCCGGTCAGCACCACCGCCAGCAAGGTGAACATCAAGTTGAGCGCCTGCGGCCAGATGACGCTCACGCCAAAGGCCTTGAACAGGCACAAAATCATGCACGGGAAACCAGGGAATATCACTTTTTCCCAGGGCACACTGCCATCATAATGATACCACGCCCACTTGTAGTACTTGAGGGAATCGCCATCCAGATTGGGCTGGTGCAGCGTGTAGCCGCCAGTGCCGGTCCACTCCACCAGGCCGGAATAACAGGCCGCCATGAGGAATGCCGCCATCATCAACAGCACCACACAGGCCGGCACCGAGGCGGCACGAGCTCTGCGCAGCACTGTGCGCGGCACCAGATAGGCCACCAGATAGGCCGCCGTGATGCGCAACCCCTCGACCCAACCAAAGTGGCTTGACGTGGCGACTGAAAGAATGGCAAACAGCAACACCTCGGCAAGCAACAGCAACAATTTGGGCATGGTCAATCCCTTATCCATCAAGTAGTCAATATGACACGATTAATAATTTAAGTTTCGCAAGTTGTTAACTTGCTCACTGAGGTTGCAAAAGTAGAACATTTAACCGTTATGAACAAATTTTTTGCCTCAGGCTTTCGGTTTTCGACCAAAATAGCTAACTTTGTATGTTTAAACCATAACGAAATCACCGATAATGGGCAGTGAGCCGTTGAAAATAGATGTTGACAAGGTGCTTAGGGAACGACTCTCCAAGCATTATAAGTACATCCCGCGCTGTGTGGTGAGGTGGCTGGAACGCACCATCTGCCAGGATCAGCTCAATGCGATTCTCAAGAAGATGGCAGGCAAGAACAGTGTTGATGCCGCCACTGCCGCACTCGACGAGATGCACATCACTATCCATGCGACAGGGCTGGACCAGCTGCCGCAAGGACGTTTCATGTTTGTGTCCAACCATCCGCTGGGTGGGCTGGACGGGCTGGCGCTGATCTCGCTGCTGGGCAACCGCTATGAGCACCGCATCAAGTTCCTGGTCAACGACTTGCTGATGGCCGTGGAACCGCTGCGTGACGTGTTCCTGCCCGTGAACAAGTACGGTAGCCAGTCACGCGCTGCCGCCGCGGGAATCGAGGAAGCATTACAGAGCGACAACCAGTTCATCACCTTCCCCGCGGGATTGTGCTCGCGCATGCAGCCCGACGGCACGATAGCCGACCTGCCCTGGCAGAAGGCCGCTGTTGTTCACGCCGTGAACTACCAGCGCGACATCGTGCCCGTGTACTTCGACGCCCGCAACTCCAAGTTCTTCTACCGCTTTGCCAAGTGGCGCAAGAAGTTGGGCATCAAGTTCAACATCGAGCTCATCTTCCTGCCCAGGGAGATGCTCAAGCAGAGTGGCACCACCCAGCGCATCATCATCGGCCAGCCCATCTCATGGGAGAGCCTCGACAGCCGTGCGCCCAAGAAGCAGGCTGCCAGCCTGCGTGACATCGTATATTCTATGGCCCCCACGCCAAATAAGACCTAAATGTAGCGCCTATGGAACCGATTATTGATCCTATACCCGTCCAACTGATCGAACAGGAGCTCACCCCCGAGCGCCTGTTGCGCCATACCAACAAGGCCGACAACGACATCTATGTCATCAATGCCCACAATTCGCCTAACACCATGCGCGAGATTGGCCGCCTGCGCGAAATCTCGTTCCGTGCGGCGGGTGGCGGCACGGGCAAGGATTGCGACATCGATGAGTTTGACACCATGTCTGTACCGTGTCAGCAACTGCTGGTGTGGAATCCCGAGAAGCGGGAAATCATCGGAGCCTACCGTTTCATCTGCGGCTGGGACGTGGACGTCATCGACGGCGTGCCACACATTGCCATGGGCCACATGTTCAACTTCAGTGACAGGTTCCTGAACGAGATTCTTCCCGTCACCATCGAACTGGGACGCTCGTTCGTCAGGCCCGAGTACCAATCTACGCGCGAGGGGGTCAGGGCATTGTTCGCCCTCGACAACCTGTGGGACGGCTTGGGCGCTTTAACGGTCATCTATCCCCAAGTGAAATACATGTTCGGCAAGATGACCATGTATCCGTCCTACAACCGTGAGTGCCGCGACATGCTCCTGTGCTTCCTCAACCTCTACTTCAAGGACAAGGAAGCCCTTGTCACGCCCATCGACCCGTTGCCCGACACCCGCAACGATGACCCCGAGTTGAGGAGCCAGTTTGTGGGCAACAACTTCCGTGAGGACTACAAGCGGTTGAATGCCTTCATCCGCAATCACGGCATCAACATCCCGCCGCTCGTCAACGCCTACATGGGCCTGTCGCCCAAGATGCACATGCTGGGCACGGCTATCAACCGCGAGTTTGGAGACGTCGAGGAGACGGGCATCCTCATCAACCTCGATGAGATAGCCGACGAGAAGAAGCGCCGTCACATCGACACCTACTTGCAACACCTCACCCAGATGCTCAAGAACGACCCATCCAAACCCTGACACACATGATAAGAAAAATTCTATTCACAATCATTCTGTCGTTGTCCTGCGCCGCAACGATGCTGGCACTGGATGCAACCGACACGATACAGAACAAACTTGACCTCTCGACCGATACGGTCCTGTTGCACGTTTGTCCTACCGTGGTTTTACACGTCGATAATCAATACAGTTTCAGCCTCATCGCCAATGCGGACAACAGCGAGTTGGCTCCCTACTACATCAGTTCCAACTGCGGCGGTGTCATCACCCAGCAATACTCGGTCCTCGCCCGGGCCGCGGTATGCCACAACATGTCCACAGCCAAGCGCTTCTCGTGGGGTACCGGCCTGGATGTGTGGGGCGGCTATGCGTCAAACGCTGGTTATCAGCGCTATGTGGGCGACGGCCAGTTCGAGACACACCAGCAACATCCCGCACGGGTGTGGCTCCAGCAGGCCTATGTCGAGGCCAAGTACCGCAGCATCTTTGCCGTAGCGGGCCAGGCCTACAAGGCATCGCCCATCGTCAACGCCTCGCTGAGCAGCGGCGATCTGGTGTGGAGCAACAATTCACGGCCTCCCGTGGGCCTGCGTGCCGGGTTCATCGACTTCCAGAACATTCCATTCACCCGCGGGTGGGTGCAGATCCAGGGCGAGTTCGGCTACTTCCGCGAGTTGGACGACAAGTGGCTTGAGAACCACTACAACTACTATAACCACTTCATCACCACGGGCAAGTGGCTGCACTACAAGAGCCTGCACCTGCGCACCAACCCTCACCAGCCCCTGGTGTTCACCATCGGTGCCCAGTCGGCTTGCCAGTTCGGTGGCACAGCCACCTACTATGAGGACGGTCAAGTGACCCGCACCGTCAAGATGGATGCCGACGCCAAGGCCTTCTGGCGCACGTTTA
>CAMVAP010000037.1 GCA_947165485.1 uncultured Prevotellaceae bacterium | reverse complement strand
TATGTTTTACAGCATATTACAAAATGAGGATGTGACACAATTATGACACACCCTCATATTCTCTTATTGAAGGGTCGCAAGTGGTTGACTTGCTCACCGATTCTTATTCTAGTGTTATCTCATCACTGAGTGAGGCTGGCAGTGATGGCACTGACTTCCCGCGAGAAATCTTTTTCTATCGACATGCGTTGCTCAATCTGGATGCAGGCGTGGAGCACCGTGGCATGGGTGCGGTCGAGCTTGGCACCGATGCTGGTCGATGACATCTGCGCCTCTTTCTTGGCCAGATACATCACCAACTGGCGCGCGTCGCTGATCTCACGTTTACGGCTCTTGCCATAGATCACGTCGGTGGGCAGGTTATAGTAGTCGGCCACAGTCTCGGCAATGGACTCAAAGGTCACTTGCTTGTCGGCCACCTTGACGGTGTTGCCGATCACTGTCCGAGCCAGGTCGATGGTGATGTCCTGTCCCAACATGGTGGCATGGGCCAGCAGGGCAACCATCACGCCCTCCAGTTCTCGCACGCTGTCGGCCACGTGGACGGCGATATAGTCCAGCACCTCGTCACTGATGTTCAGCCCGTCATGGGCCGCCCTCATGGCAAGGAACTTGCGGCGCAGGTCATAGTCGGGTTTTTCCAGTTCCACGGTCATTCCCCACTTGAAACGCGAAATCAGTCGGGGCACCATGCCGTCCAAGTCGCTGGGGCGGCAGTCGCTGGACATTACCAGCTGACGCTGGTGCTGGTGCAGGTGGTTGAAGATGTGGAAGAAGGTGTCCTGTGTGCCTGGCTTGCCGGCAAAACCCTGGATGTCGTCAAGCAGGAGCACGTCAATACTCTGGTAGAAATTGATGAAGTCGTTGACTTTCTTCTGTACCACGGCGGTGGTGTACTGGCTCTCAAACACGCGTGAGGTGACATACAGCACCCTCATCCTGGGGAACTGCTCCTTGAGCTTGATGCCGATGGCTTGCAGCAGGTGGGTCTTGCCCACGCCAGTCGAGCCGAAGACAAACAGCGGGTTGTAGGTCTTCACCTCGGGGTGCTGGGCGATGGCCTGGCCGATGCTCACGGCGAGCTTGTTGCTCATGCTGGTGCAGTAGTTCTCGAAGGTGTATCGCGGGTTCAATTGCGGGTCGATATCATCGAGCCTGTCCTCGTGGTCAAACGGGTTGGCCACTCGCGGCTTGTGGATCTTGAGTTCCCGTTGGAGCTTGACGCTGGAATTGTCCATGGTTTGCTCCACAGCGCTGGCATCGTCGGCACCCACCATATTATATTTATAGGTGAGCTTGACATTGTCGCCAAAGACCTTCTTCAAGGCGGCTGAGAGGAGAGGGAGATAGCGCTCCTCGATCTTCTCGACAAAGAACTGAGAGGGCGCCCGCAGCGTCACGTGGTTGTTTTCAGGGTCAAAGTCAACGGCAACAATGGGAGCAAACCAAGCATTGTATTGCTCGGCTGGCAGGTTAGCCTTGATGACGTCAAGGCAGCGGTTCCACTGTTGTGCAACGTTAATCATTTGAACTAATATTTTGCTTAGTATAGGTTGGTTTGTTCAGTGCTTTTAGCAGTACAAATTTCGGGCAATATTTTCTTATAAAAAAGTTCTTAAAAAATTTGGAAATATCATTTTCACCATAACGACATTGAAAAACAAAGGGTTACAACCTGATTAGTTTTTCTTTACATTTTCCCACACGCAATATTGTTTACAGTGCTGTAAATCAGCATATTAATTATTACTAGCATTTACCCTGTTTCATTTATCAAACTCGCAAATGGCTGTTATTGCAGCGATTTGATTTTGCAAATCCCGAAAACAGTAAATTTCAAAAAAATCCCTATTTGGATTCAGTCCAGATAGGGATTCTATTGTCAGTTTTTAGTATCCATTCCCTCATTTTCTTGATTTCGGTTGGTAGTTTTCAGTTGGCATCCACAAATGCCTACAACCTACAATCCACAACATAAAAATCAGAACACCTTCACATTGATATAGCGCTTGGGGTTGGCCTTGATGTCGATCAGCAACGAGTCCAGGCTGGCAATGGCATGATTGGCGTTGTCATACAGCTCGCGGTCGTTCATCACCTTGCCCAGTGTCGAGTTCTTGTCATTGAGCTGTGCGCTCAACTGCTCCAGGTTGGCCAGTGTGGCGTTGAGTTTACTCATCGTCTCGTCCAGCGGCAGCTGCTTGAGAGAGGTGGAAAGGTCGCTCAGGTTGGAGGTGGCACCACTCAGGTTGGTGGTAATGCCGTTCACGTTGCTCATCACCCCAGGAACGCTGCGGTTCAATCCGTGCATCAGCACAGTGAGTTGCTGGGCGCTGGCTTGCAACTGGCGCGTAATGCCGTCCAGTCTGGCCAGAGCAGCGGCCAGGGCAGGATCACCGGTCAGGGCATTCACGTTATTCATGATCGAGTCCACCTTGGGCATCACGTTGTTGACCATGGGCATCACGTTCTCTGTCACATTGTCCATGAGCCCCGGCAACTTGGTGGTGGGGATGTAGCTGCCCTGCTTCATTGCGGGACCGTCGCCCAAGTTGAGCTCCAGCGATGTGCCGCCCAGCAGCCCGCTCACCATGTTCACCGAGCTTCCCTCGGGCACTGTCATATCCTTGTTCATGGCCAGCATCACGCTGATCTTGTGTTTGCTGTAGTCATAGTTGATTTCCCTCACCTGCCCCACCTGGAAGCCGTTGACGGTCACAGGGGCGGCCTGCAGCAGTCCCTCGGTATTATCGACCTCGGTGTAGAAGTAGTTGGCCGGAGTCAACAGGTTGATGCCTTTCAAGTAATTCACTCCCCAATACAGCAGTACCAGTCCCACCAGCACGGTGAGGGCAATCTTCACATTTTTGTTCAAGAACTTCATTTTTTCTCTCTGTAAATAGTTTTTCAGTTTCAAGTCTCTAGTTTTTAGTCCCTAGTTTCTTCTGGTTGGCATCCTCAAATGCGTAAAACCTAAAGTCTAAAACTAACGTCTAAAGCCTAAACTGACAACTAATCTGCGTTATTTCTTTCTATCAAGCGGCAAAGATATAAAAAAAATCGCCCACTATGCCCCGTTTTACAACTTTTGTCACTACATTTGCACAATTTAAAATTTTAGTACAGGGTGTATCATAATTGGCATCAGGAACCTTAGATCGAGCTTCGCTCGAGAAATTAAACAAAAATTACAAATAAAATTAAAATAAAAATACATTTTGTTTGATTCTTATACAGATTTTTGTTTAATTTGGCTTCGCAGAACTAAAGGTTCTAGGTCGTTAGACCGATTAAAAACATAATGCGGAATTATGACACACCCACAGACAACTGGCAACCAATAACTGACAAGCGAAAAAAATGAAATCCCCACAACAATACGCACGCCTGTACGGCCTCATCGGCTGCCCGCTGGTCCACTCCTTCTCGCGCGACTACTTCAACCGCAAGTTTGAGGCCGAGGGTATCGATGCCCATTACCTCAACTTTGAAATCCAGGACATCGGCCAGCTCATGGAGGTCATCGCCCGTTATCCCAACCTAGCGGGACTCAATGTCACAGCCCCCTACAAGCGGTCGGTTATACCCTGGCTCGACACCCTCGATGACGACGCCACCGCCGTGGGGGCGGTCAACGTCATCGCCCTGCACCGCGACAAGTCCACTGGCAGGCTGCTCTCGCTGAGCGGTCACAACACCGACGTCACGGGATTTGGCCGCACCATCCCCGCCATCCTTAATGCCGGATACGCCCCCAGCGCCATGATCCTGGGCACCGGAGGGGCGGCCATGGCCGTGGCCACCGCCTTGCAGCGGCACGGTGTGGCGGTGCAGCTCGTCTCACGGCACAAGCGCGAGCACGTCCTGGTCTATGAGGAAATCACACGGGCCATGGTCGCCAGTTGTGGCATCGTGGTCAACGCTACGCCACTGGGCAAGTTTCCCGACGTGGACCAGTGCCCCGACTTCCCCTACCGCCTGCTCACACCGCAGCACCTGTGCTATGACCTGATCTACAACCCCGAGCAGACACGCTTCCTCAAGCTGGCCGCCAGTCGCGGAGCAAGCACCAAGAACGGCATTGAGATGCTGCTCCTGCAGGCCTTTGACGCCTACGACATCTGGACCAGCATCTAGTTCACAGCTTGCAGTTGGCCCCCGCATTCCTTCATCCTACTAATTGCCCATGACAACAACGAGTCCAGCACGACAACCAGCAATGCGCATCCTCGTGCCGCTGGCTTGCGGAATCCTGATCCATCCCGCAGCACCGTTCTGGCAACTGCCGTCGCTACTCATCCTTGTCGCAGCAATTGGATACCTGTGGATTCATCATATCTCTCAACAACCCAATGAACGACTGCGCTGGCGACCTTTCCTCATAGCGCCATTGTCTTTATGCGCTCTAGCTCTCGGTTGGGGCGCAGCTATCATTCATGAGCCAGCACACATCGACACGTCACTAATCAATGGCAAAGTCCTCACTGGACGTGTAGTCGGTCTAGATTACACCGACTTCTCGATGCGCCTCAAGGTAGATGTTCTGGACCATGATCTTCCCCAATGCAAGGTGCTGGTTTCGACAAGAGGTTGCGATTACACCATGCAGGCTGGCGACCTCGTAGCATGGCCAGCAGAACTTATTGAAGTCAGTAATCTGGGTAACCCCGATGAAATGGATTATGCCTCCTACTTACTCCATAGTGAGGGAATCAGGTACCAGCAGCACCTTCCTGTGGCTACAGTGAAGAAAATAGGTCACTCTCCCACCCTGTTCACCAGGTTGACAAACCTCAGACGCCAATTACAGCTCAAGATATTCAACACTAGCATATCACCCTCGTCTCAGCATTTTATAGTGGCATTGTTACTGGGCGACCAGTCAGTCATTGACAAGGAGACACGTCAAGATTTCTCGGCAGCAGGAGTGGCCCATATCCTTGCATTGAGCGGTCTGCACATTTGTGTTATCACACTCATCATCTGGTGGTTGCTATTTCCGTTAGACTACATGAGGCTCAAGAAGTGCAGATTGCTCATCACCCTTGCCGCCATTGCCCTGTTTGCTGTATTCACGGGATTATCTCCTAGCGTGGTGCGGTCCACTATTATGATCGGCCTGGTGTTTGCTGCCCAATTTTATCACCGCCGCTCGGTGTCATTCAACGCTCTGGCTGTAGCCGCATTACTGATCCTCATCTTTAAGCCATCGGCCATTTACAGTGTGGGCTTTCAATTGAGTTTTATCACAGTCGCAGCTATTGTTTTGTTTGCCCGAGTGCCACAATCACTTGAAAGTAAGCATCAGTGGGTTAATCACTTCACCTCCACCATCATCACCTCGCTTGTGGCGATGCTTGCCACTATAGCATTGAGTGCCCACTATTTTCACACGATATCCTTGATGTCGGTGCTGTCCAACCTGTTCATCCTGCCAGTATTGCCTGTTTTCATGTCACTGGGAGCACTGTTCCTTCTAGTTACGGTAGCAGGTATGCATTGGCCAGTGCTCAACTGTGTTATCGACACCATCAACGATTACATCCATTGGATTGCGAGAACGGTCAAAATGATTCCCGGCTCCCATTGGGAAGGTATCTATGTGAGTACATTTGGAATCATCATCTATTTTGCCATCATCACACTAGTAGCCATGTGGCTTTATCGTCGCAGGTATAGCTACCTGATTGCCGCGGGCGTGGCTCTTGCCGTGCTACTAGGTCATTCATTATGGGTGGATGTGCACACGCCACGACAAGGGCTTGTTGTGCTCAGTTCTTTCACATCGACACCTGTCCTCTCCTATAGCAATGGACAAGGGCTCGTGTGGACTCCCGATGGAGAGGATACCGACTCATCGGCTTTTGTCCGCTTCTATGCAGGTTTTATCGCGAGACACGGCATCAACCATTTAAAATTTATTGACAACAATGATACCATTAGAACAAGTCAAGCCTTGATCAAGCCACCTCTAGCCTACCTGATGGGGCATCGTATTCTAGCCGTCGGTAACAGTAACTGGAAAAACGTCTCCAGCCCGTCCCATCGTTTGGCACTGGACGAAATCATCATCACCAGCCGTTATCGTGGTGACGTGGAGTCGTTGCTGGAGCGATACCGTTTTGACCGCATGGTCATCTCTGTTGCCCATCAAGAAAGCCGCAGGCTGCGTCAAGAAGGTGAGCGTCTGCGGCTTCAGGTTGATGTGGGTTATTGCGAGTTGTCGCCCCGCTAGATGAGCGAGAGGGCGATGCGCTTCACCTCGTCGCCCAGTTGCCGGGCCTCGTCGATGGTGTGTGCCTCGCTATAGATGCGGATAATGGGTTCGGTGTTGCTGCGGCGCAGGTGAACCCACCCCTGCTCAAAGTCAATCTTCACGCCGTCGATGGTCGTGACACGTTCTCCCTGGTAGTGGCGTTCTACGGCCTGGAGGATGGCATCAACGGGCGTACCCTCCTGGAGCTGCAACTTGTCCTTGGCAATGCAGTACTGGGGATAGGTTGCCCGGAGCTGGCTCACCGTCATGCCGCTGCGTGCCATCAGCGAGAGGAACAAGGCGATGCCCACCAGCGCGTCACGTCCATAGTGGCAGGCAGGATAGATGACCCCGCCATTGCCCTCGCCCCCGATCACGGCACCCGTGCGCCGCATCTCGGTAGTGACGTTGACCTCGCCCACCGCTGCGGCGGTATAGGAGCAGCCATGACGCTGCGTCACGTCACGCAGGGCGCGTGACGACGAGAGATTGCTCACCGTTGGTCCCGGCGTGTGAGAGAGCACATAGTCGGCCACAGCGACCAGTGTGTATTCCTCGACAAAGAATTCTCCATTCTCCATCACGATGGCCAGACGGTCCACATCGGGATCGACAACAAAGCCCACGTCGGCCTTGCCGCTACGCATGTGGTCGCTGATGGCTGTCAGGTTCTCGGGGATAGGCTCAGGCGTGTGGCCGAAGTTGCCCGTCGGGTCACAATACAGCTTCTCGACGTGTCGCACGCCCAGTGCCTCAAGCAGCTGTGGAACGGCCACACCGCCCACGCTGTTGACCGCATCGACCGCTACAGTGAAGTCAGCCTTACGGATGGCCTCGACATCGACCAGATCGAGTGCCAGCACCTGGTCGATGTGACGTCGCAACCAGGTGTAGTTCTTCATCTCACGTCCCAGTGCATCGACAGGAGCGTAGTCAAAATCCTCCTGCTCGGCCAGAGCCAGCACCTGCTTGCCCTCGTCGTCGGTGAGGAACTCGCCCCGGTGGTTGAGCAACTTGAGGGCGTTCCACTGGCGGGGGTTGTGCGAGGCTGTGATGATGATGCCGCCACAAGCCTTCTCGCCCACCACGGCCAGCTCGGTAGTGGGGGTGGTGGCCAGTCCGATGTTGACCACGTCAAAGCCCATACCCGTCAAGGTGCCGATAACTGTGTTCAGAACCATGCGTCCTGACAAGCGCGCGTCGCGCCCCACGACTATGACATTGCCCTGAACGGGCGAAGTGCGGCGCATAAGGGTGGCAAATGCCGATGTAAACTTCACGACATCAAGCGGAGTGAGGCCGTCGCCCGCCTTGCCGCCAATCGTGCCGCGTATTCCAGAGATAGATTTTATCAGTGACATTTTTTTGTTTATAAGTTTTCAGTTGTTAGTTTCTAGTTTCTAGTTGGCATCCGCAATTGTCTAAAACCTTAGTTTTTACGGAATGCGGATGCCGTTAACAACTATATTTGGCTATGATAATAACGCACGTGGTAAAAGAAGGGCATCACATAGGAGATCTCGCCCGTGAAGCCATACTGTGACTTGATCACCAGGTTGACCTCACACTCCACGCCCAGATACAGCAACGGGAACTGCAGGCCGTAGCCCCACTGCGAGGACGAGGGCAACGTGTAGTCACCATAGTTGAATGAGCATGGTGTCTGGTCCATCGATGTCTCGTTGCCGCTGTAGATGACCCATGATCCGCTGGCATACCACGTCGCCAGGTTGTAGCGGCTGTAGCGGAAATAGATAGGGGTTCCCTTGCGCGCACGATCATTCGCGCGGTCGCCAGCGTTGAGCACCTGCATATAAACATTGCCATCGGTATCCACCCGATAATAGGGGGCATCGGGTCCCACCTCAAACACCGAGTCCTCGGGAACCGACATCACCACACGGTGGTTGGCAAGAAAAGCATTCACGGCATTGCGCTCCTCGTTGAGGCGGTCGGCATAACTCTGGTCGTTCTCACAGCCAGCCGTCAGCAGCAGGACGGCTAGTGACAGCAGCACGCGCTTGCCATAAGCATAGTAGTTCTTCATTGTTATTTGTTATCAGTTGTTAGTTTCTAGTTTCTGGTCCCTAGTTTCTGGTCCCTAGTTTCTGGTTGGCATTAGCAAATGCCTAAAACCTGAAGCCTGGAACCTAAAGCATCGGTTATGGAAAGAGGTCGGCCAGCACCCTTTCAAATAGTGCCGTAGCCTCGTCGATTGAGCAATGCAACTCGCCACCCGCGGCATTCTGGTGTCCACCGCCATTGAAGTAGCGCTCGCAGATGTCACTCACCGAGAAGTCTCCCCGCGATCGACACGACACCTTGATGTGGTCGGCATCCTCACGCATGAACACACTCCAGTAGATACCAGGAATGGCCAACGGACGGTTGACAAGCGTCTCGGTGTCACCGCGACTGTAGTTGAAGCGCTCCAGCTCGGCCTTGTCCAGGACGATGAGCGAGCACCCCTTGTCAGGCAGCAGCCGCATCTTCTCGCTCAGGGCATACCCCTGCAACCGCAGGCTCGCCTCGCTGAAGGTGTCCAACGCCTTGTTGTATAACCCCAGACGGTCGATGCGCCGGCGCAACAGTGCCGCAACGACCTCATAGAACTCAGGATTGTCACAGTTGTAGGCAAAGCCACCCGTGTCGGTCAACAATCCCACATACAGGCAACTGGCCGCCTGTCGGTCGATCAGCCTTGCCAACCCCAGTTGGAGCAACACGCGATAGACAAGCTCGCAGGTGGATGAAGCCTCGGGAAACGATACCGCGGCGGCAAATTGCCGCAGGTCGCCACCCAGGTGGTGGTCGATCAACACCCGTGGAGCGTTCAGCGGAGCGATGATGTCACCCAAGCGATCCACACGCTGCAAGGCATTGTAATCCAAGCAGCAGATCAACTGCGCCTCTTCCAGCACCCGACGTGCCCTGATCTCCTGGCGCGTGAAGACCACCAGCTCCCTCACTCCCGGGATAAACTCCAGCGACTTGGGAGCCATGTCGGGTGTCACCACAGTGGCATCCTTGCCCAAGCGGCGCAACACATGACATAATGCCAGCGACGAGCCCAGTGCGTCACCATCGGGCGACTTGTGGCACGTGATAGCAATGCGACGCGCACCATTTATCATGTTGCGCAAACGCTCAATCGTTGGCTCATCAATTATTGCAGTGATCATAATTAATTCAGCTCAGCGGGTAATCGGCAGTTGGACCACATCGGTTCAAGGACATTAGCCTCGCTGAGCTCTGTGTGTGCCAACTACAGTTTTACCCTTCAAATCTGCAAAGTTAAAACTTTTTTGCCACACTACAGCAACAATCCACGATTAATTAAAGTTAATCGATTGTATAAACATTGAACATTGACATGAAGCCAAAAGCACTAGAACGGATAACCAATGGCCAGATGGAAGGCCAGCAGATCCTTAAACGAGGGAATGTTGAAGTAACCGCTCTTGGTAGTCTGGTAGGGGGCATGGAGGGCAATACCCAAGTCGGCGCGAACAACCAGCATGCTCATGTCGAAGCGCAGGCCCACACCCGTGCCCAGTGCCAATTCGTTAAAGAAATTCTTCATCTTCAACCTGCCGCCAGGGCGCTTCTCATCGTCCTGCAACAGCCAGATGTTGCCAGCGTCAAGAAATACAGCACCATTAAAGTAGCCCAAGATGGGGAAACGATACTCGACATTGGCTTCAAACTTGAAGGTACCCGTCTGATCATAATAAGAATAACGGGCATTGCCGGCAGGCTGGGCGGTGCCTTCGGGAAGGGGTTCACCTTGGGGGGACGATTCAACTTTAGGGCGGAAACTGCCAGGTCCCAGCGTGCGCACGGCAAAGGCCCTGACCGAGTTGGATCCACCCACATAGAACTGCTCCCTGTATGGCACCTCGCTACTGTTGCCATAGGCATGAGCCACACCCAGCATCACCCTCGTTGCCAGCGCGCTCTTGAGCCCAAAATGACGCGTCCACACCACCTGCCCCTGGGCTTTAACAAACTGAGAGAATGGCGTACCCAGCAACTGTTTAGTACCTTTAGCCCCAAATGCCGACCACAGTCCTGAAGCGATGTTACCAGCCTCGGACACGCTACCGACAAATGTAATGTGGTCACAGCGAGTGATGTCACGGTCATAGGTATAAGTATATTCAATTTTGGGCACAAACACATTCTTGAAGCTCTCCTTCAATGCGGGGTTCACATTCATTACCGAATCAAATTCCTCACTCGTGCTCAGCAGGCGGTTATAGGTCAACTTGAAAGGGGTCAACACATGGCTCGAAAAACGATTGGTATGCCACTCCCAGGTTGCAGCCATCGACAACTGCGACATCTTGAAGTTGTGCGGGCGGTTCATCAGGTCGGCACTGATCGAGAAGCGGGTCCAATTGGTGTAACGGCGAGAGGGGTACAAGAATTTTGGAGCCAGCAAGCGGGGGAAATCCAGCTTTGACTCAACACCAAACTCATAGGAATTGAAGTCAGCCCCCTTGTAAGAGCCCGAGCCGCCCGTCTGCCATTCATAGTCCCCGTAGATATCCACCGAGAACTTCTCCCCTGCCCCAAAGGCGTTCTTGTGGGTCGCACCCACCTCCAGACCCGGCCCGATGAAGCTATTGCTCTTGGATGCGCCATGCATCTCAAACGTCACCTCCCATGGTTTATCCAACTGGCAATTGATGGTCAAATCCAACAAGCCCTCGCCATCGGGCGTGACACTGTCCAGGGGATTGACCTGAATATCCACCGAGCTGAAAATTCCCAAACGAGACAAGGCAGCCTGGGTGCGGTCAATGCTGTTGACACGGAACTGGCGACCCTTGCGGGCACGTATGCAACCAGGAATCACATGATCCTTGATATAGACCGGCTCATACCTGATGAGGGTACAGCGGTCGGTCTCGATGGTGTCAGGCACACCACGCCCATCGTCATTGAACACCATCGCCACTATATCATGGGTGATATACCTCATGCGGGCATTATTAGGAATATCGTTGGATTCCACCAACTTCAAATGAATGACGCCCTTGTCCTGCACGCTATCGGCCATATATTGGATATACTCCGGACGGAAAAAGTAATACCCGCGGTTGCGCACATAATTGGTGATATCGATGCGGACCGCGCTCAGTGAATCGAGGCAATAGCGGCTGCCCGGTTGCAAGTAACGGTTCTCACGAGCCAGCGAATCGACCATCGACATCAAGGGATCCTTGCCACCAGTGTACTTCACATCGCCGATGGTGTAAGGTGGATTGACATTGATATCGTAAGAAATCTTGGCCTTCTTGGGATTCTTCTTGGGGTGAATAGTATAGGAAGCCGACGAAGTGAAATAACCATTGTTGCGCAGGATGGTGTTGATCATATCCACACGGGCCTGCGGGTTCACCCGCTTGATGAGAACAGGTTTGGCCGCAAAGTGCTTGTATAACCAGCCCTTAAAACCCGTGGCATCCTCATCGATATTATTGTAGATCATCAAGCCGATGGGGAATGGCGTGCGGTAATAAGGAGAATATAGCGGGTTGTTGGGGCGCACGTTAATGGCGGTGAAAATGTCATCCTTCACACTGGCCTCAAGTTTGGTGTCATGCTCGTGGTATTTAAGATATTTCACACCTGTATAGAGCACATCCTTCTCGCCCAACTTCTTGGTCGTTGAACAAGAAGCCGCCATCACCAGTATAAGGCACACCAGGGCAACCAACTGTAAAATATGTCGTTTATTCCTCGTTTTCATCTTTCTTGCGGGTAACAGTGGGTTTGTCAATTGCCGTTCCATCATCGAGGGGCACGATATAGGTCTCGTCACCGCTGGTGATAGCATCCAGGGCCTCTTCTTGCAACTTCAAGGCCGCCTTGCGTGCCTTCTCCAGGGAGTCACGCAGTAGATATTCGCGCGAGTGCTTGAAGGTGAACAGGTTGCGCAGATTGGTCAGTTTGCGCTTGAGCACATAGGCCACACCCGTCTCAATCACCTGACCCTCGAGCACATTCTCGTAGCTCGAGTGGCGGAAGAGTTTCAGATACCGCGTGGCATTATCGTTAAGGTAGTATTCCAGCGACACGTCGTTAAAGAGCTTGTCGGCCAGATGCTCTTCATTGGCGGCATCGGTACTGTATTCACCACCCACCACAATCTTGAAGCGGTCGTTGAACAAGGACTTGGCCAGTCGATAGCTGTAACTGGTCTCGGTGCCTATCATATTCACACCATTATACCTATTATACTGGTTGATGCCAAATGAGAGGTCTATGCCCGGTAGCGTTTGAGCCGCCCATGCATTCAATTTGGATTGCAGGAAAGAGAACAAGGCCGAGGTACCCGTCTGATTATTGATGATGTCGGGATTGTTGGAGCCCATGTAAGTGTTAAACAATAGCAGGTTGATGGCCGCCTGCGACCTTCCATTCTCGCTCATCGACTGCAATTCATCCTGCACCGTAGCGCTGTTCACACTACTCAGGTCAAACGCCAGATCGATATTGTTGAGAGTGCCCCCCACTTGGGCATCAATGAGGAAATCCACAGGATCCTTCTCGCCGGTCACACTGGTCTTGACATGCTCGGTTCCCTTGAGATTGAGCTGGGGATTGAGCATCTCACCCGTCCACGAGATCGTGCTGCCACTGGTAATATCAAAATTTTTCTGCGTAATGAGTGGCGGTGTGTACCTCAAGTTGCCCTTTGAAATAGTATAAGTACCCGTAAGGTTATCCCTACCGGCGAAATCTAAGGTATATTTCAAGCGACCACTGCCATCAATAGTGGCTCGGTTCTGCCCGTCCTCCGACAGGTATGCATTAATTTTGGCACCCTGCTGCACGTCTATATTGGCAAGAATATTGGTAGCACTGCTCCCCTTGCCAGTCACCAGAATGGTTGAATTGGTGGCAGGGTGATTGAAATCGGTAAAGGTCACCATGTTCTCATCTACCTTGGACGAGAGCTGTGAGATATCATTCATCATCACATAGGTGATGTTGGAACCCGGGAGCAAGGTCGCATCGGCCCGAACTGTCATCATGTCACCACGGCTCTTGACAGTAGCGTTGATATCAGCCAAGCCCTTACCGAAAACCTGAGTCACATCGTCCTGCTTGCTGTCCATGAATTGCACCTCACGGCCACGGGCCTGCAAGTCAATCACCATATTATCCAGATTCCTGAGATCCACCACACCATTAAGATAAACGGGGCTGCGGTTGGCACCGGTGAGCGTGTAGTCGTTGAACGAGATCACATTATCCTCGACCGGAATGGGGACGGTGGCAAACTTGAGCGAACTGCCATAACGTGGCAGATCGACCGTTGCCGAATCGGCGGTGAGATAACCGTTCACGCGCGGATTGTCCATCGATCCGTTCACTTCCAGATTGCCCACCGCATATCCCTCCAGCCAGATGTAATCGCCAGGAATGAACGCATTGGCCCGCACCAGCGGGAATCGCTTAAAGTTAGCTGTCAGGTTAAAGGGCGTTTCGGCGTTGGCATCATTCAGTGAACCGCTCAGAGTGACGGCATTCTTCCCATCCAGCACGAGGTCGGCAGACAAGCGGGTTGTGGCTGTTGTGGGATCCAGGTCAAATTCGGCTGTCAGGGAGACATCGCCCTCGGGCTTGCCGTTATACACAAACTCCTTGATGTCGATCGTCCCGTCACCATCGGCATTGGTGCCATCCCAATTGATGTCTATATTGGCATTGAGTGTGCCACTGGTTTTATCCAGCATGGGGACAATGCGAGTCCACTCTTCCAACCGCAAGTTATCAATGTCGAGCTGCACGTTCTCGGTGTTCTCTCCAGGCAAGCGGTGGGTGAGCAGTTTCACGCTGCTGCTGTCACTGCTCAGCATCAGGTTGGCATCCAACATGCGGGTGCGGTAATCCACATTCACATAATTGTCCTCGTTGAAGGTCCAGTGTCGATAGCCAATCACAGGATCACGTCCAAAGAGCCGTGCCTTGATCTCATTCTCATCGATGCGCGCATTACACCCCAGACGATACCCCGTCTCACCGTTGATATTCTGCTGGTGCAACATGAAATCCAGTACGGGGCCATTGATGCCACCCTCGATATCCACCGTAGCAAACTCATCCCATGTGCCAGGCCTGTTTCCCATGTGTGCATTGAAAGCCAGATACTTGTTCATCAGCTCCCGGGCATTGATGGTCAACGTGTCGATAGTCGTCTCGCCAAATGTGATGCCATGAGCCCTGCCGTTGAGCAACAGGCTGGTGTCACGACTCATCTCACAGCTGATGTCACGGAAGTCAATTTCACGCTGCTGCAAGAAGCGCTGCACCAGTCCATCGGTGCCCATGTGCATGTCAAGGTCAAAATGAGGCATCGGCTCCTTGAGGCGCTCAATGTCAATCCACCGGTCGCTGTACTGACGCTGGAACTCACTAGCGGTATTCTGGAAATCCTCAATGAGAGCCATCATGGGACTGGGTGAATTCAGGTGAACATAATTGTCTTCATTCTCAACGGTGATGCAAGTGAGCCATGGAGTACTGTAAAGTGTTCCGTGAGCATCATCGGCAATCAAGTAACTGCTGTCAAGTCTCCAGTTCAGATCAGAGAGCGTGAGGTCGGCGTTCCACACCTGGCTTCTCAGGTTGATGTCCCCCTGGGCGTGCAACTTGGTGGTTCCATCACACACGCCATTATACAGGCCCAACCTGTTCAAGTCAAGGTCGCGCACATTGCCATCGGCTGTGAACACATAGTGGTCATTACAGATGGTGCCATGGGCATTGGCATCAAAGTCGCAGCCCTGATTGTTGCTCTGAGCATACACGTCGGCATAGCCGCCACGCAGTTTGCCACGAGCCTTGATGTTGCCGTAATGGGAACCATTATATCGCACACTAGCCAGATTGACCGTGGCGTCGATCCAGGTGGAGCCGCAATCGGTAAAGTCAAAGCCATGACCACGCGCATTGATGCTACCTGTCAGATTTCTAACATCATAATTGGGCAAGAAAGACTTGACGGGGAAATTATTGAACGCGGCATCCACGTCATAGTCCTCGTTGCAAACGTCATAATAGCCATCGCCACGCAAGGTGCCGCCTCCTGTCGAGACGCGCAGGTTGCGGGCCACCCATTTACATCCCTCTTTATTGATTTTTCCGCTCAACTTCATGGGCGGCAACTTCACGTCATCGAGGCCCAGCATCTTGTTGAGCACACTCGGGTCGCGCAGGTCCACCTCGGTGTCGAGATCAGCCTTCATGCGGTCCATGTCGGTGGGATGATAGATAGTGCCCTTGCCCCTGATGCGTCCCACGC
Source organism: uncultured Prevotellaceae bacterium (assembly GCA_947165485.1). GTDB lineage: Bacteria > Bacteroidota > Bacteroidia > Bacteroidales > Muribaculaceae > Sodaliphilus. The sequence goes on along the minus strand of CAMVAP010000037.1, from coordinate 9,960 downwards.
CAGGCACGTCGGCATCCAGCGACTGGACATCCAGTCGTTTCTCATTGCCACGGGCCTTGGCCTTAATCTTCACAGGCTTGTTGTGAGGAATGTCCTTGAGCGCCTTGCGGGCTTCAGGAACAAGTTTCTCTACCTCATTGAGATCAATCTTGCTGTCGGTATCGATGGTGGCTTTGCCATTGGGCTTGCCATCAAGCATATCCTGATCTACATGGGCATCAAGCTTGATGTCACTACCCTTGGTCTTGAGTTTCACGTCGTTGAGATCAAGGCCATTCTTATCCTTATTGACCGTGCCACTGGCATCCTTGACCTGCAAGCCGCTACGTTCCTTGCCACTCAGGTGCTTGACAGGAACCTTGAGTTTGTCGCCATCCATCTCAAAGTTATCGATAGCGGCATTCACATCCTGCACTTCGATATTGTCGGGGTCAAGTGTAGTGCCTGGCTTGTTGGGCTTCTTGCCTGATTGAGCATAACGCCCCTTACTGTTGGAAAGGCGCACTTTGTCGGCCTTGACTTTCCAGGGCTTGTCATCGGCATCGTCCTTGGGCGCATCCTTAGGCATCGGATGATCCTTGCTGTATTGCTTGGCATCCTTTTCGCTGGGATGCTCATAGTTCACATCGGCCTTATCCACATTCAGTTCGCCCACATCGACGGTATTATTGCCTGTATCGACTTTCACATTCTTGGCCTCGGCATGGCCCACCTTGGCATCAAGTTGATCGACGGTGGGTTTCATGTCCATCTTGAAATCGACATCATCGGCAGTGACTTTGTTGGCCTTCACCTTCCAGGGTTTGCTGGGTTCCTTCTTGGGTTGAGGTTTCTTCTTCTCGGGCTTATAGCTCATCTTGGCCTTGCCGCCCTTGAGCGCTGCATTGCCCACGTCCACCTTGTTATCGTTGAGGTCAACCAGTGCCTTGTCAATCGTGGCGTCGTCAACGTCCACGTCAAGATCCATCGATCCGTCCTCGGTCTTGATCTGGCTCTTGGCCCCCTTGAGCGAAGCATTCTCCACCTCCACCTTCTTGTCGAGCAACGGTTTGGGACTGACGTCGGCTTTTACTTCATCGGCCTTGAAGAGGGTGTCGCCGTTCTGATCGATGACCTGCACATCGGTAGCGCTCACATCGAGCGGGAACTTCACCCTCACGTCACCCACGCTGATGTCCATACCGGTCTTCTTGCTGGCGTATTCTGCCGCAATGTCGGCAGCCTTATTCTGCACCCAAGGGATATAAGCGGCAAACGGCAATGCCGCTACCATACCCAGTAGTCCGCCGCCCACCCAGGCGACGAGCTTGGAGAACATATTTCCTTTTTTGCCAGCCATTTATCGATGCGACAAGGCGCTATTATTGTAATTAACTTACAAAGTTACAAAAGAATTGTAAACAACAAGCAAATTCCACGGTTTTTTCCACCTATTCTCTCGTTTTTAACCAAAGGACAAACCAAGCCGCCAAGTCACTATTCATCATAGCGGCCTGGCGGCTTTGAATCATTGATAACTTACTACCGTCTGCGGTTTAGAACCACTTGAGGTATGCGAAGTCCTGGCGGTGTGGCAGCAGGTCATTCCAGGGATAGGCTCGATAAGCATAGCGGAAGACGCCATTCTCACGGAAGGGAACCTTGCAGTTGTAAGTGAGGATATTGCCGTCCTCACCGACCACCTGAAGATGCTCGGCGCGATAGAACTTGATCTGGCCATCCTCCTCCTTGTAAACCACGAGTTCGAGTTTCACGTCACGTCCCAGACCAGCGGTGTCGAGACGCATGGTCACCTCGATATCGGCCTTGCCGCTGGCGATGGCCTCACGGTTGCCCATGATGTCACCCACGAGGTGCACGTTCTCCCAATTGGCAGCGACTTTTTCTTTCCAGGTAACGATCTGCTTGGCCACAGCAAAATTATTCTCTACCAAGCGGTTAGCACGCTCGGCCTGCGGACGATAGAACTTATTGAAGTAGTCCCTCATCATGCGAGACATGGTGTAATGTGGAGCGATATGAACCATCGAGTTCTTGATGTACTGCACCCACTCGGGTGAATAGCCCTTGCTGTTCTTGGCAAAGTAGAGAGGAATAATCTCATTCTCGAGCATCGAGTAGATGGTAGCCGAGTCGAGCTTGTCTTGCTGTGATTGGTCGGTGTAGGTGCGCTTGCTGGTTAATGCCCAGCCAGCACCCTCACGATAACCTTCATACCACCAGCCATCGAGCACCGAGAAGTTGAGCAAGCCATTCATCTCGGCCTTCTCCCCCGACGTTCCCGAAGCCTCCAGGGGACGGGTGGGCGTGTTGAGCCACACATCAACGCCAGTGATGAGGCGCTTGGAGAGCGTCATGTCATAGTTCTCGAGGAAGATGATCTTGCCCAGGAAATCGGGCATCTTGCTGATCTCAATGATACGCTTGATGAGGCCCTGACCAGCGCCATCGGCAGGATGTGCCTTACCGGCAAAGATAAACTGGACGGGGTAACGCTCGTTGTTGACAATCTTCTTGAGGCGGTCCAAGTCGTTGAAGATAAGGTGGGCGCGCTTGTAAGTAGCAAAGCGGCGGGCAAAACCGATGAGCAATGCATCGGGATTGATCTTGTCAACGATGTTGGCAATGCGGGTGGGGTCACCTTGATTCTTAAGCCAGTTCTCCTTGAAGTCTCGCTTGACAAAGCGGATGAACTTCTGCTTCAACGTCATGCGCATCTCCCAGATTTTCTCGTCGGGCACAGCCATCAAGGGAGCCCAAGAGGATTCAAGCTCCTGGTGCTCCAGGAAGTCATCACCAAGCACCTGATGGTAGAACACCTTCCACTCACTGGCAGCCCAGGTGGGCATGTGTACACCATTGGTGACATATCCCACGTGTGACTCCTCGGGGGCGTAACCCTTCCACAGGCCGGCAAACATTTTCTTGCTCACCTCGCCATGGAGCCAGCTCACGCCATTGCTCTCCTGAGTGGTGTTGAGGGCAAACGTACTCATGGAGAAGCGCTCGTCGCTGCCAGGATTCTCACGGCCCATGTCCATGAGTTCCTGCCAAGAGATGCCCAGACGCTCGGGGTAGCCACCCATGTACTTGCCGAAGAGCTCCTCGTCAAAGTAGTCGTGACCAGCAGGCACGGGGGTGTGAACGGTGTAGAGCGAAGTGGCGCGCACGATTTCAAGAGCCTCGTTGAAGGACAAGCCATCTTCCTGCACATAATCTACCAGGCGCTGCAAGTTGAGCAAAGCCGCATGTCCCTCGTTGCAGTGATAGATGTCGGCCTTGATGCCCAATCGCTTGAGCAGTAATACGCCACCAATGCCCAGCAGGTACTCCTGCTTGATTCGGTTCTCCCAGTCGCCACCATAGAGCTTGTGGGTGATCTCGCGGTCATACTCGCTGTTGCGGTCCATATCGGTATCCAGCAGGTACAACTTGACACGACCCACGTTGGCCTGCCAAACGTTGGCATAAATCGTGCGTCCAGGATAAGGCACTTCATGCACGAGCTGCTGTCCGTTCTCATCGAGAACAGGCTCGATGGGAAGCTGGTTGAAGTTCTGAGCCTCGTAGTTGGCAATCTGCTGGCCATCCATCGACAGGGTCTGGGTAAAGTAGCCGAAACGGTACAAGAAGCCCACGGCTGTCATGTTCACACAACGGTCACTGGCCTCCTTAACATAATCACCGGCAAGAATGCCCAAACCACCCGAATAAATCTTCAGAGCGTTGCACAGTCCATATTCCATACAGAAGTAGGCAATCGACGGGATGTCGTTGCGCAAAGGCTTCTTCATGTATTCTTTATAAAGCTCATAAGTGCTATCGATGCGGGCCATCATGGCGGCATCGGCCTGGATGGCGTCAATCTTCTCGTTAGAGAGACGCTGTAGCATCTTCACGGGATTCTCGCTGGTGGCACGCCACGTGTCACGATCCAGGTCATGGAAAAGGGTCTTGCCCTCGGTGTTCCATGCCCACCACAGGTTGCGAGACATCTCGTTGAGTTTGTTGAGTTTACCCGGCAGTTCGGACTTCACAGTGATGCTCCTCCATTGCGGGTCGTTGCTGTTGCTGACTTGAATTTTCATAAAATAGTAGTATAGTTGTAAGTTGTTAGTTCTTAGTTGTTAGTTAGTTCTTAGTTTATTTGATAGAGCCTGTTGATAGGCTTCATCGTAGTACTTGATGAAGTTTTCCCACGATGCGACCTTGCTGGTAGCGCGGGCACCCTTGCTCACTGCTGCGGCTTGCTTGGCATCCATCACATAGAGGTTAATGAGGCTCGATGCAATGGCTTGCACGGTGTCGTTGTAGTTGCTATCGGTGCGATGCAACACCTTGACACCGGTCTTGTCACTATCGTCACCAAAGGTGTCCAGCACCCACTGGCCAAAACCGGCCAAGTCGGTCGTGATCGTGGCTACGCCAAAGGCGGCACTCTCCAGCGGTGTGTAGCCCCACGGCTCGTAATAGGAGGGGAATACAGCGGCATCAAGGCCTGGCAACAGATCATAATAGGTCATGTCAAAGATGCCATCATTGCCGTTGAGGTAACAGGGCACGTCAATGACCGTGACTTTGTCGCCAGCCTCGTTGTGGAAACCCAGCGCATTGATGCGGTTATAGACAGGATCGCTGTCGGCATTGTGCAGGTAGTGGGTGATGACAGGGTCAAACAGTCGATGAGGGTTGTTCACCATCAGGTTATCGGCAAGGTCGGGACGCGCCGACTTCATCCATGCGGGCACCAGGACAAAGGCGATCACCTGGCGATGCTGGCTGGTCACACACTCCAGAGACTTACGCAGTGTGGACAGGGCATCCAGATAGACATCTATGCCCTTGTTGCGCATTTCCAAGCGTCCTGAAGTTGCTACCAGCATCGTGTCGTCTCCATAGTGCTGCCCAGTGAGGGCATGTGCCACACGCAGCATTTGCCGGCGGGCGGCATTGCGCTGCGCGGTGAACTTGGTTCCCTTGGGCACAAAATGTTGCTCAAAGGCATTGGGGGTCACCAGCGGATAGCGTTCAAGCAGCTGTCGGCACTCACGAGCGGTGACATCACTCACGGTGGTAAACGAGTCAGCGGCATGGGCTGCGGCCTTCTCGAGCGAGTGCTTGGACTGCATATTGAGTTCGCCCGCCATCTGATCACCAAAATAGCCCGTCATGTAGTCATACAGCGGTTTGCCATTGCCACAGATGCTGCGTCCAATGCTAGTGGCATGGGTGGTAAACACCGTAGCTACCTGGGGCAGATGGGACTTAACATAAAGTAATCCCATTCCAGTAGTCCATTCGTCAAAATGGGCCACGACCTTCATATCAGGATTATTTTTCCACTTGACAATGCTCTCGATAATCAGTGCTGCCGCATAGGCAAACATGCAGCTCTCGTCATAGTCACCATAGGCATGAAGTGAGTCCACACGATAGCGTTCCCACATCTCGGTATAAAGTGCGTCCTTGTAGGGATAGAGCACATCATAGGTCACCAGCAGAGCGATGGGCTTGCCCGGAATATCCCAGCGACCTACCCTCACGCGCATACCCTGGGGCAGCTGCGCTTGACGCAACCACGGGGTTAGCGGCGTGCGGCCCTCAACAAACGAGGGCGAAGGATTATCGTCACTCCACAGGTCTGGCCCGATGAAGATGAGATTATCCTTATATTGCTGATGGAGCGTCTTAGCTTTGGTCGAGAGTACGGCATAGATGCCACCGACCTTATTGCACACTTCCCAACTAGTTTCAAATAGTAAGTCCAACATGAGTTTTACTTTAAGACTTAAAAATTTGGGCACAAAGGTACAAAAAATTCCTCAAATTTCACCTATTTAATGTCCAATTATCAACCACGAGAGAGAGACCATAGTTGCAAAGTGCTTTTATTCAGAAACTTACCAAATCACACACAAATCCTCACAATCTCACATTATTCATTGAATACCAGCAATATAGACAATTGTGCAATCGATTAACTGTACAAAAATGGCGTGCCACCCATGCAGTAGCACGCCATAAATCAATAAATGTATCAAGAATTTGATGATGAAAAATTACTTCACTTCCTCATAGGTGGTGTCCTCGACATTGTCACCGCCCTGGCCAGAGTTGCCGCCCTGCTGAGGGCCGCCCTGGAAGCCAGCGCCACCCATGTTATTGGGGTCGAAGCCTGCGCCAGGCTGACCTTGTGCGCCACCTGCCTGCTGATACATCTTCTCGAACAGGGAGTTCAACTCTGCAGTTGCGGTGTCGATGGCAGCGAGGTCTTGGCTCTTGTGAGCATCCTTGAGCTTATTCAAGGCACTCTCAATCTGACCCTTGATGTCGGCGGGCAACTTGTCACCGCTATCCTTGAGCACCTTCTCGGTTTGGAAGATGAGGGCATCAGCGCCATTGATCTTGTCGATGCGCTCCTTCTCGGCAGCATCGGCTGCGGCATTGGCGGTAGCCTCGTCCTTCATGCGCTGGATCTCAGCATCGCTCAGGCCACTCGAAGCCTCGATGCGGATGCTCTGCTCCTTGCCGGTAGCCTTGTCCTTGGCGCTCACGTTCATGATACCGTTGGCATCGACCTCAAAGGTCACTTCGATCTGCGGGATGCCACGGGGAGCGGGAGCGATGCCATCCAGGTGGAAACGACCCAGGGTCTTGCAGTCCTTAGCCATGGGACGCTCGCCTTGCAGCACGTGGATCTCTACCTCGGGCTGATTGTCGGCAGCGGTCGAGAATATCTGACTGCGGCGGGCAGGAATCGTGGTGTTGGCCTCGATGAGCTTGGTCATCACGCCACCCAGCGTCTCAATACCCACGCTCAGGGGCACTACATCGAGCAGCAGCACGTCCTTGACATCACCAGTGAGCACACCGCCCTGGATGGCAGCACCCACAGCGACCACCTCGTCGGGGTTGACGCCCTTGGACGGAGCCTTGCCGAAGAACTTCTCGACAATCTGCTGAACGGCGGGAATACGGGTTGAACCACCCACCAGAATCACCTCGTTGATGTCGCTCGTGCTCAAACCTGCATCGGCAAGAGCCTTACGGCAGGGCTCAATCGTGCTCTGGATCAAATCGTCACACAATTGCTCAAACTTGGCACGTGACAGGGTCTTAACCAAGTGCTTGGGCATACCGTCGAGCTGTGTGATATAAGGCAAGTTGATCTCGGTGCTGGTGGAGCTGGAGAGCTCAATCTTGGCCTTCTCGGCAGCCTCTTTCAAGCGCTGCAGAGCCATAGGATCCTTACGCAGGTCCATTCCGTTCTCCTGCTGGAACTCGTCGGCCAACCAAGTGATGATGCGCTGATCGAAGTCATCGCCACCCAGGTGGGTATCACCATTAGTGGCTTTTACCTCAAACACGCCATCGCCCAATTCCAGGATAGAAATATCAAATGTACCACCACCCAGGTCAAACACGGCAATGCGCTTGTCGCTATTGTCCTTGTCCAGACCGTAAGCCAGAGCGGCAGCGGTGGGCTCGTTGACGATGCGCTGCACCTTCAGACCGGCAACCTCACCGGCTTCCTTGGTGGCCTTGCGCTGAGCATCGTTGAAGTAGGCAGGTACTGTGATGACAGCTTCGTCAACAGTAGTACCCAGGTAATCCTCGGCAGTCTTCTTCATCTTCTGGAGAATCATGGCCGAAATCTCTTGCGGGGTGTACTGGCGGCCGGCAATCTCCACACGGGGTTGGTTGCTGCCATTGTTCACCACCTTGTAGGGCATGCGCTCCACATCCTTCAAGACGTGGTCATACTGCTCGCCCATGAAACGCTTAATGGAAAATACGGTACCCGTGGGGTTCATGATGGCCTGACGCTTGGCAGGATCACCGACGATGCGCTCGCCACCATCCTTGAAAGCAACTACCGAAGGGGTCGTGTTCCTTCCCTCACTGTTGGGAATCACAACAGGCTTGGAGCCTTCAAGAACCGAAACACACGAGTTAGTTGTTCCTAAATCGATACCAATAATCTTTCCCATAATAAAATCTCTCTTTCTTTTTTTGTTTTTATGTTTGTAATATTTATTATCGTTTTTAGTTGTAAGTGTTATTACTAACGCCTAAAAGCTAATCTCTCCAGTGACCGTATGACACGAGTCACCGACCCATGTCTTGCAAACGGTGTGCCAAAAGTGGCATGCTGACACATTGTCAGTGCAACTGTCAGTCCTTTGTCAATCATTTGTTCGAGACAAAAAGTATTATTTATCTAAGTTTTCTTGAAATTTGGTGTTTATTTGCCAGAAATTTGATACATTTGCATGTTTAAATTGTGCAAAAGGGCACGATCGAGTATAAAGTAAGATCAATAAAATCAAGTTAATGTTATGATTATCATCGGTATTGCCGGCGGTACCGGCTCAGGTAAAACCACAGTAGTGCGTAAAATCATGGAACGTCTGCCCGAGGGCGAAGTGGGTGTCATTTCCCAAGATTCCTACTACAAGGATTCGAGTCATGTACCTGTCGAGGAGCGTCAGAACATCAACTTTGACGAGCCTGCCGCCTTTGACTGGAACCTGCTTCTGGAACATGTCAAAATGCTCAAGAAAGGAGAATCCATTGAGATGCCCACCTATAGCTATCTGACGTGTTCACGCCAAAAGGAGACCGTGCCCATGGGACCTCACGATGTGGTGATTATCGAAGGCATCATGGCGCTGGTGGACTCACGCCTGCGCAAGATGATGGACATCAAGGTGTTTGTCGATGCCGATGGTGACGACCGCTTGATTCGTGTCATTTCACGCGACTGCATTGAGCGTGGCCGCACTGCCGAGGCCGTCATCGAGCGTTACCAGCGCGTCCTCAAGCCCATGCACCAGCTTCACATCGAGCCGACCAAGAAGTTTGCTAACATCATTATCCCCGAGGGCGGCAACAACGAGGTGGCCATCAACCTGATCACCGACTACATCAAGGGCCGCCTGACCACCAACAAGAAGAAATGAAACTGCCCTGGCAACACAACGGCAAGCCAAGCGACGGTGACGTCCAGCATCCAGTCAAGCGCAATGACAAGGAGGCTGCGGCACGACTTAATGCTGCGGGCGAAGAAGGCTCGTTGGTGCTCAGCACCGACAACCTGGTGAAGAAATACCGCCAGCGCACTGTGGTCAACCACGTGTCGATCAATGTGCATCAGGGCGAGATTGTCGGTCTACTGGGACCCAATGGCGCCGGCAAGACCACCACATTCTACATGACAACCGGGCTTGTAACGCCCAACGAGGGCCGTGTGTTCCTCAACGATGTCGATATCACCACCCTACCCGTTTACAAGCGCGCCCAGCTGGGCATCGGCTACCTGCCACAGGAGGCCTCGGTGTTCCGCACACTGAGTGTGGAAGACAACATACGCACGGTGCTGGAGATGACAAAACTCACGCCCGCCGAGCAAAAAGACCGCCTGGAACAACTCATCAGCGAGTTCCACTTGCAGAAGGTGCGCAAGAACCTGGGTAACCGCCTGTCGGGTGGTGAGCGCCGCCGCACCGAGATTGCCCGCGGCCTGGCCATCAATCCTCGGTTCATCATGCTCGATGAGCCGTTTGCCGGCGTCGATCCCATTGCTGTTGAAGATATCCAGAGCATCGTCTATAGCCTCAAGAGCAAGAACATCGGCATCCTCATCACCGACCACAACGCCCCCGAGACGCTGAGCATCACCGACAGGGCCTATCTGCTGTTTGAAGGCAAAATCCTGTTCCAAGGCACTAGCGAAGAGCTCGCCGACAACCCCACAGTCCGCGATAAGTACCTGGGCCACAACTTCGTCTTCCGCCGCAAGCACTTCGACTGATTTTTTCAAACAACTGGAACAACAAAAAAAACAACCAGGACAACTTTCTTCTTTTTCACATCAAGAGAGCTGTCGCCTTGATGTGATTGTGTGACTCGTCCTAAAATTTTTTGACAGATTTTTCTTTATTTTACTACCAAGACGGG
>CAMVAP010000036.1 GCA_947165485.1 uncultured Prevotellaceae bacterium | reverse complement strand
CAGTGTTAAAGTATGCTGCGGCTCTGCCGCAGCCCCCATGCAACTCTCACCCCCACGTCAATAAACACTTTCTATCTTCCATCTACTTGTGAATTGCTTTCAAATTTGTATCTTTGCATCATCTAACATAACTAAAATAAGAGAGACTATGAGAAAGAGATTGTTGATGGCCCTGGTGGCTGTGATGGGGATGATCGTTGTGGCCGATGCTTGCACTTCGGCCATCGTGAGTGGCCAGCTGACCGCCAACGGTAGGCCTCTCATGTGGAAGAACCGTGACACCAACGACCTGAACAACCGCGTGGAGCGCATCCTGGCGCACGATGGCCTGATGGAGTTTGTCGCCCTGTTCGACGCGAGAGACTTGCAGGACACTGCGGCATGGATGGGTTTTAACGAGGCTGGGTTTGCCATCATGAACACCGCTTCCTACAACCTGAATGGCAACGACGGTGTGAAGAATATGGACCGCGAGGGCGAACTCATGCGCTATGCCCTGGAACGCTGCAAGACTGTGGACGACTTTGAGGATTTGTTGAAGGCGCTCCCCAAGCCCCTGGGTGTGGAAGCCAACTTTGGCGTCATCGACGTGCTGGGCAATGGTGCCTACTTCGAGACTGGCAACTTCAGGTATGTGAAATACGACCTTGCTGACGCTCCAGACGGCATTCTCGTGCGCACCAACTACAGCTACAGCGGTGTGAAAGACAAGGGAATGGGCTATGTGCGTGAGAAGAATGAGAAAAACTTGTTGGCACCCCATGTCGCAGCCCAGGACATCACTCCCGCTGTGTTTACCGAGGAATTGTCACGCACGTTTTATAACTCTCAGTTGGGCAAGGATTTCACTCGTAGCGGCGACACCTGGATTGTGGATCAGGACTTTATCCCGCGCCGCATCTCTAGCGCAAGCGTGGTCATCGAGGGAATTATCCCTGGCGAGAATCCGCGTCTCACCACGATGTGGATCGCGCTGGGCTACCCCCCCTGTGCCGAGGTGTTTCCCGTCTGGGTGGGTGAGGATGGCGTGGCTCCCGAGTTGACGGGCACAACCCCCGAGAACCATTCGGTCCAGTGTGATAAGGTGAACAAGCGCAAGGAGGAGGTCTTCCCCGTGGTTCGCGGCAATGGCAAGCAGTACCTCAATCTCTCCAAGTTGTATAACAACGAGGGCACGGGCTACTGCCAGACCTTGGCTCTCAAGAACCGCAAGGCCTATCAACGCGGGTATGAGGAAATCGAACGTCGTCGAGCCATTTTCAGCAAGAAGAAAGGTAGAAAATAATTCCCGTTAGAGAGGAATGACTGATGGTCGTTGAGAGTTGTTGCGTCACCCCTGGTGCCTATATGCGCCACTTGTGCGCTTTGTTCTTGGCCGATAACTGGCTATGGATGGTGGCTCCCGTCGCATTGTGTGGAGTGCTGGCGGTGTGGATTGATGTGCGGTTTGTCATCGTTGCGCTCATGGTGCTTTTTGTGCTCTTGCCCATGATTCTGTCGCTGCTTTATTTCTATTATGGGTTCTCGCCCGAGGCTCGCTGGTCCATCATGGAAAAACAGGCCGATATCAGTGCCGAGGGCATTACACTCAACTTTACCGACGTGCGCATGAAAAAACACGTCATCCGGTGGGATGACGTGCGTTTTATGATTGAGAAGGATGATGCGGTATTGCTCATGCTCAAGGGCAGGCGTTACACTTGCCTCATGTTTCCTGCATCAGTTGTAAATCCACACGTCGCGCAACTGCTCAGGCAATTCGCTGCGCAGGCTCATTAACTGGCTATAGTCGTCGCTACGAGCGACATACACACACATCATGCCCTTGTAATCCAGCATCTTCATGTGAGGAACAAGGACAGGATGGCGCTTCTTGAAGGCTTCCAGCTCGGCCTGGTTGCGCAGGGTGGCAATAACCATGTAGTATTTGCCGGCTGTGTTGCCCATGCGGGCAATGCCTTGATACTCCTCGACGGGAGTAATCGCTTGGGCCTGGACTCCCTGTTGCACCGTCATGCCGTCCAGTCGTTGCGACTGTGGAGCCGTAACAGTGGGTGCCATGCCTGCCATGTCGTGATGGGTGCGATCCACGATAATCGGGGTCGTGAGCACAACGCTCAGGCCTATCAGCACGGCAACCGATGCCGCAATCTGTGTGGCCTTGCGTGAAAACAGGTTGCGCTCCTTGGGGATAATGGCTTGTTGCTCCGATGCTTCACGCTCGGCACGTTCTTGCTCCAGAGCATCCACCATCTTGATGGACAAGTCGTCTAGACCATAGTATTGGTCGCAGGCATTGGCATTGGCAAAGGGGACAAACTCGATAAACTGGCCCTGATTGCGGCGAAAGTAGCCCAATCGTCCCATCGATACCTCGCTGTCCATGGCCAACTGTTGACGGAAAGTGGTCACGCTATCGGCAATGAAGCGCATCGACTCGTCAAATGTCAAACCCTCGCGGCGACAAATCGACTGAGCCAGCAGGCCATCATTGTGGTTGACACTCGCGTTAAAACCTATCGCACGCTGTGGACGTTCCATCTGCGCGTTTCCCTCGTCATACTGGGCAGTACTATAATTGGCGATAAATGCGCCCCATCCTGGCACAACCACACAATCGTAGCGTGTCACCAGGTACTCTATATGTTCAATAATCGAAAACATCACACAAAGGTAGTAATTATCTCGTCCATGACAAAACTTTGACCTCTAAACTCGCCAAAAAAGTTATTAACAGTATCACGAGAGAGGGTGGGGGCTATACCTTCACGCTTGTCGCTGATGGTGACTCAAACACCATGCGGTAGGCCGCTGCCTTTTTCTCCAGGGCCAGGGGATAGGCACGAGACGTGGAGGGCATGCGCCATAACCTGATGTGATGACTCCCGATGTGGCATTCCACGGGCGCACCGATGGCCGGCACTTCAATACCGGCCTGATGAGCCACAACGCTCGTCGCTTTCTCGCCAGTGGTGATCAATTGGGCAATGCTTGGGTGGGCATCAAGCAGGCGGGGCAGGTCAATCGGCTCGACAATCTCTAGAAACTTGTCACTGGCGTTGTCCTTGAGCCGCCTCACCGCCATCGCTGTGTCCCACAGGGCGATATGCTTGCACTCAAGCAGCGCCTTGATCGCATCAAGGTCAAACCGTCCTGCCTCCTTGTCCCACAGCGCATCGCGGTCATCCATAAAGATGAGACCCATCACACGCCAGAAGTCGTTGATCTTGTTTGGATAGAAAAACGGCATTGACCAGCGCTCTGGTTTAGGTGGGAATGTTCCCAAAAACAGGTATTCAGCCCCGTCGGGAATGTACGGGGGCCAGGGATGTCGCTCAATGGCGGGTCTATTGGTGTTCATGCGTGCAAAGGAATAGAAAAAATCGCTTCAATATCATGTTTTTCTTGAAAAAAATAGTCATTATTGCAATTTTTATTAATTTTGCAACTTAGAATAACAAACATAAAATTTGATATCATTATGAAAATTTACAACCTCTTACTTCTCGCTCTAGTGTCGCTGATACTGGTTGCCTGTGGTACAACAGGTCAGGAAGTGGTTTACATGCAGAACATTGACGAGCTCCCGGCAGCGGCCCTCGGTACTGTGACTACTCAAGCCGGCGATTTCAGCATCAAGAATGGTGACATGTTGCTCATCAACGTTACCTCGACCAATATTGAAGCCGTTAAGCCCTTCAATAAGCTTCAGTACACCCCCCGAATCGGTGAGAATGGCGGTTATGGCGTGGGAGACCGTTCCACCTATTATTATCTGGTGGATGATAACGGTAATATTGACTTCCCCATCCTGGGCCGATTGCATGTCTCTGGAATGACCAAGGCTCAACTCGAGGAATATGTGGCCAACCTCATTTATCCTCGTTACTTGACCGAGATGCCCTACGTCGAGTGCCGCATTCAGAACTTCCGTGTATTTTGCATCGGCGATTTTGGACATTCGGGCGTGATTACTGCCGAGAATGGCCGCCTCAACTTGATTGAAGCCATCGCCATGTCGGGCGACTTGCAGCTCACGGGCCGTCGTGACAACATCCTGTTGATACGCACCTCCCCCAGTGGCCAACGCACGGTGAAACGCATCGATATCACCAATGCCAACTTCATGGCCATGCCCGAATTTGAGTTGCAGCAGAACGACATTCTCTATGTTGAACCCAACAAGTACAGGAAGCGTTCTATCTGGAGCCTGCCGCCTGTTTACACTGCTGCGGTCGGCGTGTTTGGCACTGCAATGTCAATCATCAACTTCATCATCCTCTTGACCAAGAAATTCTAGCGAGAGTTTAGCACTGCTTACTCAATAATCTTCAAGCGGTTTGCCCCAGTGGGTGGACCGCTTGACTGATTTTACAAAACTGACATTTTGTCAGTTTTTCGTTTTTGGTACAAATGTTGAGGCAAGATGGTTGAAGTCTTATGATAGACCGTTAATAGGCAAATGAAAGGAGAAACAACGATATGAATTTCAACAATTTTACGATTAAAGCACAAGAGGTTGTCCAGAAGGCCGTGCAACTCACGCGGAGCAATGGCAACCAGGCCGTGGAGCCTGAGCATCTGCTCAAGGCTGTCTTGACCGAGGGCGATGCTGTGGTGAGGTTCATTTTCCAGAAGTTGGATATCAACCCGGCCAATGTGGAGCGCCCCTTGGAGAACGCTTTACAGCGGCTGCCCCATGTGAACGGGGGAGAACCCTACCTGAGCAATGATGCCAGCAAGGTGCTGGAAAAGGCCGCCGATGTCGCCAGCAAGAATGGTGACCAGTATGTGACCGTCGAGGCCATCTTGATGGCCTTGTTTGAGGTGAAGTGTGCGGCATCTGCGATCCTGAAGGATGCTGGCGTTACGCGCGATGATCTGAAGGCTGCAATCGAAGAGCTGCGTAAGGGCAAGAACGCCAACTCCCAGAGCGCCGAGGAGCAGTACAACGCATTGAGCAAGTACGCTATCAACCTCAACGAGCGTGCGCGTCAAGGCAAACTCGACCCGGTCATCGGGCGTGATGACGAGATACGTCGGGTGTTGCAGATCTTGAGTCGCCGCACCAAGAACAACCCCATCCTCATCGGTGAGCCAGGTACAGGTAAGACGGCCATTGTCGAGGGACTGGCACAGCGCATTGTGCGCGGGGACGTGCCCGAGAACCTCAAGATGAAGCAAGTCTATTCGCTCGACATGGGTGCCCTGATTGCGGGTGCAAAGTATCAGGGCGAATTTGAGGAACGACTCAAGTCGGTCATCAACGAGATTACCCAGGCCAATGGCGAAATCATCCTCTTCATCGACGAGATCCACACCCTCGTGGGCGCTGGAAAGAGCAGCGGGGCAATGGATGCAGCCAACATCCTCAAGCCCGCCCTGGCACGTGGTGACCTGCGCAGCATCGGTGCCACCACCCTGGATGAGTACCAAAAGTATTTTGAGAAGGATAAGGCGCTGGAACGCCGATTCCAGATCGTTATGGTCGATGAGCCTGACGAGGAAAGCTCTATTGCCATCCTGCGTGGCTTGAAGGAGAAATATGAGAACCATCACAAGGTGCGCATCAAGGACGATGCCATCATCGCTGCCGTGCAGTTGAGCCAGCGATACATCAGCGACCGTTTCCTGCCCGATAAGGCCATTGATCTGATTGACGAGGCAGCGGCCAAGTTGCGTATCGAGATGGACAGCGTGCCACAAGGTCTTGACGAGATTTCTCGCAAGATCTCGCAGCTCGAGATTGAGCGTGCGGCCATCAAGCGGGATGGCGATGAGGCACGCATTGCCGACCTGGACAAGCAGATTGCCGAACTCAAGGACCGCGAGAGCGACTACAATGCCAAGTGGAAGAGCGAGAAGGAGTTGATCAACAAGATCCAGCAGAACAAGATCGACATCGAGCAACTCAACTTTGAGGCCGAGCAAGCCGAGCGCAGGGGCGACTATGGACGAGTGGCCGAAATCCGTTACTCGCTCATCAAGCAACGGCAGGATGAGAATGCCAGCATACAGGGTCGCTTGCGCGATATGCAGGGCGACAAGGCGCTCATCAAGGAGGAGGTCGATAGCGACGACATCGCCGAGATCGTTTCCCGCTGGACGGGCATCCCTGTAACCAAGATGCTCCAGAGCGAGAAGGAAAAACTGCTCCACCTGGAGGAAGAACTCCACAAGCGCGTCGTGGGCCAGGATGATGCCATCAAGGCCATCAGCGATGCCGTGCGCCGCAGTCGTGCGGGATTGAACGACCCGCGACGCCCCATTGGCTCCTTCATCTTCCTGGGCACCACGGGCGTGGGCAAGACCGAACTGGCCAAGGCGCTGGCCGACTACATGTTCAACGACGAGAACATGATGACCCGCATCGACATGAGCGAGTATCAGGAAAAGTTCTCTGTCACCAGGCTCATTGGGTCGCCTCCTGGCTATGTGGGCTATGATGAGGGCGGACAGTTGACCGAGGCCGTGCGCCGCAAGCCCTATTCAGTGGTCTTGTTTGACGAGATTGAGAAGGCCAACCCCGACGTGTTCAATGTCTTGCTGCAAGTGCTCGACGATGGCCGTTTGACCGATAACAAGGGCCGCACGGTGAATTTCAAGAACACCATCATCATCATGACCAGCAATTTGGGATCCAGCCTCATCCGTGAGCGCTTTGAGCATCTCACCAGCGATAACCGTGAGCAGGTCATCAGCAGCACCCGCGACGATGTGATGGAGATGTTGAAGAAGACGATTCGCCCCGAGTTCCTCAACCGTATCGACGAGATCATCATGTTCACGCCGCTTGACGAGGAGCAGATACGACAGATTGTCGCCATGCAGCTCGCTGGAGTGAAGAAGATGTTGGCCCGTAACGGCATCACCCTACAGGCTACCGATGCCGCCATCCAGCTGCTGGGCAAGGCTGGATATGATCCTGAATTTGGTGCGCGACCCGTCAAGCGTGCTATCCAGGGCATGGTGCTCAACCAGCTCAGCAAGGACATCATCGCTATGCGTGTCAATCGCGATCGTCCCATCATCATCGATGCCGATGGCGACCACCTCATCTTCAAGAACTAACGGTTACTTACAACCCCCATCAGTTATTACGGGCGGCAGTGCCATCACACTGCTGCCCGTAATATTATCGTCATTTACCGTGGATGTCGCCTCAGAACCCGAGGAACTCTGGGGTCATCTCGTCCAGCGAGAGACCCTTCAGGTCCTTGTCGCTCAAGAGCATGTCAGCACGGTCAATCAGCCAGTCGATAGCCAGCGCCGGGTCATCAAAGCGCAAGGTCGCCTCGCTCTGGGGAGCATAGATGTTATCGACCTTGTATTGGAACTGGGCAACTTCGCTTTGAACAACAAAGCCGTGGGCAAAGCCGCGTGGAATGAACAGTTGACGCCCCGTGTCGGCACTCAACTCGATAGCCACATGCCTGCCCCATGTGGGGCTGCCATGGCGCAGGTCAACCACCACATCAAGCACGGTGCCCCGTGACACTCGCACCAGTTTGGCCTGGCTCCATTCTCCTCGCTGGAAGTGCAAACCGCGCAGCACACCCTTGGTCGAGAACGACTCGTTGTCTTGAACAAAGTCCACATGGCCGACGTGCGCGTCAAAGTCTGCCTGCTTGAACACCTCGCTGAAGTATCCACGTTTGTCACCATACCTGTCGGGTTGTATCACCCAAACGCCCTTGATTGCCTGTTCAATAAATGTCATGACCCATCAACATTAATTAAATTGTGACGCAAAGGTAGCCATTTTGGGCCATCGATGCAACATTATTCAAGAAAATCAAGTACTTTTGTCCCGTCAAAACCACAATGTGACACAACAATGAAGAAGAACGCCCGCAATGTCATCCTGTTTGACGACAACGAGGTGCGCAAGCACTTGATGCCGTTTACCTATACACGCCCGTCAGCGCTGCTGCGCATCGGCATTACCACCATCAGCGAGAAGTGGCAGGAGATGCTGGGTGAGGCCAACTACAGCTACCTCACCGTGCCTTACCTCAAGAAAAAGTTTCCCCTCCACGTGCGACGCACTACCAACCTCATGGTGGCTGGCCATGTCATACCCACACCCAAGCTTGCCGAGCAGGTGCTTGCTCTAGAGCCTGGCGATGCCCTCATGGTGGGTGAGGAACTGATCGCATTTAACGGCACGGCCCACGACTTTGACGCTCACCACTATACACGCGTCATTTATCCCAAGCACAAACCGCTTGTCATCCGTCATCTCTATGACATCTTTGAGATGAATGCCCAGGTCCTTGAACAGGACTTCAAGCGCATCACGGCTGGCCGGCAATCACAGCCCTTGTCACAGACCAATACCGTCATCGGCGACCCCGCGCGCATCTTTGTCGAGCAGGGGGCTTATGTCGAGGGAGCCATGCTCAATACCAATGAGGGACCCATCTACATCGGTCCCAATGTCGAGGTCATGGAGGGCGCTTGCATCCGCGGTGGGTTTGCCGCTTGTCATGACGCCAAGGTGCGCATCGGTGCCAAGGTCTATGGCGCTACCACACTCGGCCCGCACTGCAAGATTGGCGGTGAGGTCGAGAACTCCGTCTTTATCGGTTACAGCAACAAGGCCCACGAGGGGTTCCTGGGCGATGCCGTCATTGGAGAGTGGTGCAACATTGGCGGCGGAACCACTGCCAGCAACCTCAAGAACGATTATGGCGAGATCAAGCTATGGAACTACGCCAGCAAGCGCTTTGAGCGCACCGGACTGCAATTCTGCGGCTTGTTCATGGGAGATCACAGCAAGATAGGTGTCAACGGCATGATCAACACCGCCACGGTGCTCGGCGTGGGTGTCAACATCCACGGAGCGGGTTTCCCTCGCAACTTTGTCGCTTCCTTCCAGGAGGGAAGTGCCGCTGCCGGCTTCAAGAACGTCTCACTCGAGACCTTCTACACCATCGCCCAGCGCGTCATGGCCCGCCGCAACATCGCCCTCACCGACGTCGACCGCGACATCTACAAGGCCATCTACAACATCAGCGACCGCTACAAGTAAT
The DNA here is from genome assembly GCA_947165485.1 of uncultured Prevotellaceae bacterium. Lineage (GTDB taxonomy): Bacteria > Bacteroidota > Bacteroidia > Bacteroidales > Muribaculaceae > Sodaliphilus. The sequence goes on along the minus strand of CAMVAP010000036.1, from coordinate 18,096 downwards.
TGTTAGTTGCCGTGACGGGAGCCACGGCATGGTTAACCCTGAGGGGGAGTGTTAAAAGATGTGATTCCCTGGTCTTTGCCAGGGAGAAGGATGCGGTCGTAGTATCCTGTTCCCAAATGGTTTAGTAATGCTTGGCTGTGAAGGTTGCTTCCCGTCAAAAAGCAAGATGAGCGCGGGTCTGGCATGATGTGCAATGCCGGGGTGCCCGTATAATTGCTGGTGGAGTCGTCGCGGATCGACGGCTCACGGACAGGTGGGGTGGGGGCTTGTTTAGTTTTCTTTGGTGAGGAGGTGGTCGATAAGGGTGGTGAGGTCGAAGGTGATGACGGGGAATGATGGGTTGTGAAAAAAATGGGATTGATTCTTGGTTTTCTATCGATTGTTAGGTGAAAATGTATTACCTTTGTGGCGTGATTCAATGAGTTTGGGGTGTCCCGCGTATCAGGGGCTGAGAACATACCCATCGGATCTGAACCGGACAATGCCGGCGTAGAGAACAACTTATTAATTAAAAAAACAATGAAGAAGACCTTATTGACGGTTGCCACGTCGCTGGCAACCCTGGTTGCGGTGGCTCAGCCCGCTGTGACCGACACGGTGCCTGCCGTCGCCCTGAGCGAGGTGGAGGTGCTGGGAACACGTGCCTCCAGCAGCACTCCTGTTGCGTTTACCAACATCACGAGCAAGCAGCTCGCTGCCGAGAATCATGGACTGGACATCCCGTTCCTGTTGACGATGACCCCGAGTGTCATCACTACCAGTGACGCGGGTGCTGGCGTGGGCTACACGTCGATGCGCGTGCGAGGCACTGATGCCAGCCGCATTAACATCACCGTCAACGATATTCCCATGAATGATGCCGAGAGCCACAGTATCTATTGGGTGAACACGCCCGACTTTGCTTCGTCGGTGCGTGACATCCAGGTGCAGCGTGGCGTGGGCACATCGACCAATGGCGCAGGTGCCTTCGGCGCAAGTGTGAATATGCGTACCCAGAGTTTCTCGCCCAGCCCCTTTGCCGAAATTTCAGGCAGCTACGGCTCGTTTAATACCAACAAGGAGACCCTGCGGGTGGGCAGTGGCTTGCTGGGTGACCATTGGGCGGTCGAGGCTCGACTGTCGCACATCGGCAGTGACGGGTACCGTGACCGTGCCTCCAGCGAGATGATGAGTTACTTTGGGCAGCTGGGTTACTTCGGTGACAAGACCTCGGTGAGGTTTGTCACCTTTGGCGGCAAGGAGGATACCTATCATGCCTGGGATGGCATCAGCCGTGACGACCTCAAGGACAACCGCACCTATAATCCCAATGGTGAGATCAAGCACGACGGCAAGGTGACTGGCTTCTATAAGGATCAGAAGGACTATTATCGCCAGACGCATTATCAACTGATCTGGAATCAGACCTTTAACCCCGAGTGGAAGCTCAACGTGGCCTTGCACTATACCGACGGCTTTGGTTACTATCAGGAGTACAAGAATGCGCGCACGCTTAAGGAATATGGCCTGGAGCCTGTGGTGACCGCCGAGGGCACTAGCAAGAAGGCGAGCCTTGTGCGCAAGAAGTGTGTGGATAGCGGTTTTGGCGGCGGCGTGTTCTCGTTGCAGTACAGTGGCGAGAAGCTGGCGGCAACCCTGGGCGGCGGCTTCAACCGTTACAGCAACGACCACTACGGTCAGGTCATCTGGGTCGAGAACTATACCAGCACGCTGGCACCCGACCATGAGTACTACCGCAATAATGGCCGCAAGAGCGACTTCAACATTTACGTCAAGGGCAACTATGTGATAACGGGTGGCTTGAGCGCCTACGCCGACTTGCAGTTCCGCCACATCGGCTACCGCATCACGGGTAACAATGACAAGTGGGACTGGACTGCCGATCCCGAGCGCTTGCAAGCACTCGACATCGACGAGCCTTTTAATTTCTTCAACCCCAAGGCCGGACTGAACTGGCAGATTGATGCCCGAAACCGAGTCTATGCCTCGTTTGCCGTGGCTCAGAAGGAGCCCACCCGCAACAACTACACCGACGGGCTCTTCTTGAAGCATCCCACGAGCGAGAAACTCTATGATTGGGAAGTGGGTTATGAGGTGCGTAGTGGCAAGTTCACCGCTGGCGCCAACTTCTACTACATGAACTACAAGGATCAGCTGGTGCTCAACGGCAAGATCAACGAGATAGGCGAACTCATGGCCGAGAACGTGCCCAACAGCTATCGCATGGGTGTCGAGTTGATGGCTGGCTTCCGTTTCACCGACTGGCTGCGCTGGGATGTGAACGCGACATTCAGCCGCAACCGCATCAAGGACTACGTGGGCTATGTGAGCGACTATGATGCCGACACGTGGAATGAAATGTGGACCCAGACCGAGGTTCATGCCGGTAACAAGACCATCGCCTTCTCGCCCAGTGTGATCGTGGGCAGCATGATTGCCCTGGACTACAAGGGCTTCACCGCTTCGTTCCAGTCGCAATATGTATCGCGACAGTATCTCGACAACTTTGAGCGCAAGGAGGATTCCTTGGATCCCTACTTTGTCAACAACCTGGATGTGGCCTATACCTTCAAGCTGCCGCACGTGCGGGGCATCACCGTGGGCGCTACCATCTACAACCTGTTCAACGAGAAGTATGAGACTAACGGTTACTCGATGACCAGTGCCCTTTATCCCGGTGGCAACAAGGACAACCCGTACACCCTCTACAGCGATCCCCGCTTCTATCCCATGGCAGGTATCAACGCACTGGGTCACGTGACGCTTAAGTTCTAACGTGTAAGTTTAACTAAGAATTACGCGAATTTAAATAATTATAGCATCCGCTTGCTTTTATGAACCAAATTATGAAGCAGCATCAATAACCTATGAATTGAAGTATGGAATGGTTCTCGGCGCATTGGCTTGACATGCTGACAACAGCACTAGGGTTGTTATACATTTGGTTGGAGTATCGCAGCAGTATTGTGCTATGGTTCGTTGGCATTATTATGCCTGCTCTTGACATTTTCCTGTATTGGGATAAAGAACTGTTTGGCGATTCTTTTATGGCGGGTTACTACACTGTTGCTCATATATGGGGTTTCTTAGTGTGGAAATTCGGCCTTGGAAAGAAGGATAAGAAGTCGCCTGCAATTGGCCATTTGCCAGTCAATAAGGTTTTGCCTTTAATTGCGATATTTGCTGTTCTGTGGTATGCTACTTACTGGGTGCTTGTGAATTACACCAAGAGCACAATCCCCATGGCAGACGCCTTTACAAACGCATTGAGTTTCATTGCCTTGTGGGCATTGTCACGCAAGTATGTTGAACAATGGCTGTTGTGGATTGTGGTTGATGCCGTGAGTGTCTACCTATATGTGATTAAGGACGTCCCGTTCAAGGCTGGCCTTTATTCCCTTTATATTATTATCGCCCTGCTGGGCTACCGCCAGTGGCTGCACATGATTCCCTCATCAAACAACTAGTTTTTGTCCAACAACCTGAACAACTGTAAAACAACCAGGCCAACGTCAAAATGGTTGTTTTTAGTTGTTCAAGTTGTTTGACAAAGAATCAAGTTGTTTGAAATAGGGTTAGGCGAGGCCGCGGATGCGTCGGATGTAGTCATACAGTTGCTTGTAGAACGGGTGCCGCGTCATCGTGGGTGCATCGCCCAGGATAAAGAGTTTCATGCGGGCGCGGGTGATGGCGACATTCATGCGGCGCAGGTCACGCAGGAAACCAATCTGTCCTGCATCGTTGGCCCGCACCAGTGAAATGAGGATCACGTCACGCTCCTGTCCCTGAAAACCATCCACGGTGTTGACCGTGATCAAGTGGCGATAGGGCTTGAAGAAGGCGCGTTTCTTGATCAGGCGCTTGAGATACTGGACCTGCGCCCTGTAGGGCGAGATGATGCCCACATCGATGCGGTCGTCAAGGATGCGCTGCTTGCCGATGCGTTGGAAATAAATCTGCAATAGACTGATGGTCAAGTTGGCCTCGCCCTTGTTGACGCGGCCAAACGACTCTCCGATAAATTGCTCCTTGAAGTCGCTCTTCTCGTCCTCGCCCAGATTGATGGTCGAGGTGTCAAACCACAGGATGGGTGCGTCACCCTCGTGGATGATGCGATGGGCAACCTCGGGGGCCGATGTCATGAGTCCATGGTAGAAGTAGTCACTGCTGAATTGCATGATCTCGTCGTTCATGCGATATTGAATCTGTAGCAGCGATACGCACTCGGGTTTGTTCTTCACGATGCGTTCCATCAGGGTCATGCCCAAGCCTCCCTTCAGGGCCTCCAGGCTCTTGACTGTGGGGGGCAACTGGCAATGATCTCCTGCCAGTATCACACGGCTGGCGCGGCGGATGGGTATCCAGCATGCGGCCTCCAGCGCCTGGGCCGCCTCGTCGATAAAGACGGTGCCAAACTTCTTGCCGTCAAGCAGTTTGCTGGATGCTCCCACCAGTGTCGAGGCGATGACCCGCACCTGGCCAAAGATGTCGGCATTGATGCGCACCTCAAGCTCGACGGCAAGCTCCTTGAGGCGGTCGAGTTTCTGATGGAATCGTTCACCCGACTCGCGGCGTTTGCGCCTCATCTCGCGCATGGTGCGTCTCACCTGCCACAACTTGGGGTAGTCGGGATGGTCGGCAAAGCGGTGCTCATAGGTGAAACTCAACATCTTGTCGTTGACACGGGTGGGGTTGCCAAGGCGCAATACCGGCACGCCGCAATCCACCAGTTTCTCGCTGATCCAATCGACCGCGGTGTTGCTCTGGGCGCACACCAGCACCTGGGTCTCACGCATCAGCGTCTCGTTGATGGCCTCGACCAGTGTGGTCGTTTTTCCAGTGCCTGGAGGACCGTGCAGCACCCGCACGTCCTTGGCTCGCAGCACATCGTTAACGGCACGTTCCTGACTTGTGTTGAGCCATGGGAAGCGCATTGCCTCAAAGGTGAATACCTCGGCCCGCTGGTGGCTGTAGAACAGGTCGCGCAGATAAGCCAGACGTGTCCCCCTGGCATTGATCACGCGGTCCAGCGCGTCAAACATCGTGCGGTAACTTGTCTCGTCAAAGAACAATTGCACCCCCACGGGCGCCGCTGCATTTTGCAGCTCCAGCGTGTGACCCTCGGGGATGACGACTACCATGCGGTTGCCGTCAACACAAGAGACCGTTCCCGTGAAGTTGTAGTAACTGATGCCGCTGGCCTGCTTCAAGTCACCCGCTGGCGCATCGGCCTTGAAGAACACAACCGGCTTGCCATACTCAAAGTTGTGGTCGATTTCCTCATCGGCCTGGCGGGTCACCTCGATGCAGTACTGGTTAATCGAGTTATAGTAGGTGCGACCCATGTGCAGCGGGTACCAGGCATCACCGCGAGTCACCTTGCGAGCCAGGCCGATGCTCTGGGTGTGCAGGCGATAGGCTTCTTTCTCCTCCCGGTATTCCAGGCGGAGCAATTCCCGCTGCTGTTGCAGCTGCGCTATGGCCGACGTGTTACTCATTGATATATCCACACATGGTCTTTTTTTAGACTGCAAAGGTAATAAATTATATGCTTTCACGTGGATTTCATGACGATAACATTGTGATGTGCTGGTCAAATGAGGTTAAGTGAAGCGTGAAAAACCCAAAATGAACTTTTTGTTTGTTAGGTATTTGATTGTTAAATAGTTATGTGCTGTGAAATGAAGTCAAAAAACTACCAAATTCCTTGGTTGCTTGCCTCTGTTGGCTGTAACTTTGCGATTGAAAAATGAAAGCAAAATACTTGTGTTTGGCTCATTTTTTCAATACTGTCTCAATCACCCATTGGGGTATTATCGTATCGCGTGGGTGATGATACGGTTGCCACCGATAAGTAATGAATGTGAAACCTTACTAAATATTACTGAACAATGAAACAAGTCAAATTATTTTTACTGGTCATGGTGGTTGCGATGCTGACGTGCCCACCAGCTGCTGCCAAGGCTAACCCTGATGATTATAAAGTCATCCTCACGCTCAACGACGGTACGGTCATCGAGGGCTTCCTCAAGGGCGACATCATGGGAGACAAGATCAAGGTGAGTGAGAAGTTTAATGGTAAAAGCAAGAAGTATTCCACGACCGACATCCGGTCACTCGTGTTCCCGCCCACCGAGAGTGATGCCCGCGAGTTGAGGTTTATCCCAGTCATGGTGCATGACAATCATGAGTTGATGGGCCGGAATCCCAAGAATCCCCGTCTGTTGATGAAGGTATATGAAACCGAGCGGATGATTGGCTATATCTCACCAGCCGAGGATTACAGTTTCACGCCATCGGTGATTACCTCCTGGAATTCATTGAAGTACTACTACCAGGTGAAGGGTGACAAGCGGGCTTATACCTACTGGAAGGTGGTCGTCAACGCCAAGGTTATCGGCCTCAAGAAGATGTTGAAAAAATGCTTTAAGCGGTTCCCGTATGTGAAGAACTATATCGACAGCAAGGAATTCAATAGCAAGGAATTCTTTAAGAATCCTGAGATCCTGATGCCCGTTGTTGATGAAGCCTTGAAATCGGGTGATTACATCAGCGAGGAAGAATAGTGATGATTAATAATAATGTGGGCCAATGATGAGAAAAACACTCATAGTATTAACACTGGCGATGGGCGTGCTGAACGGCGGAGCTCAAGTCTCTCACAACCTGGGTGATGCTGCCGAGTGGACGATAGGTACTCAGGTCGTGTATGGCACCAGTGGCAATTCCCCGGGCGTGGGCATCCATTTCAAGACGCAGTATCTGGACTCGTGGCGGACGGGTGTGTCGGGCAACTACTATTTCAAGAAGGATGGGGTGACGTGCTATGACGTCTGCCTTGAGGGTAACTACATCTTTGACTTGAGTGACAAGGTGCGGCTTTATCCGCTGGCTGGTGGCCGGCTGGCATTCTGGCATCTGGATGATCTGAACGCCAGTCGATGGCGTTTCGGTCGTGACGATAGGACCCATTATGAGATTGGCTTGAATGTGGGGGGCGGTATCGACTACCTGCTGAGCGATCACTGGGGCGTGAATGCCGAGGTCAAGTACCAGTATATCAAGAATAACAGTCAGGTGCAGTTTGGCGTTGGCGTGGGGTATCGCTTTTAAAAATGTGTGAGATTCAACGATTATTAACCTAATTAATAAATGATGAAGACGATGAAAAAGATTTTATTATTGTTCGTGATGGCAACGACCATGCTGATGGCCAATGCCGAGAGTGGAGAATGGGCCGTTGGTGGTCAGGTGGTATATGGCACCAAAGCCAAGACTGCGGGCATCGGCCTGCACGTGAAGAACTGCTTGACCGACGCGTTCAGGTTGGGCCTGTCAGGAAACTACTATTTCAAGCGCAGTGGGGTAAACGCCTTTGACGTGAACTTGGAGGCTAACTACCTGTTCGACGTGGGAGAGAAGGTGCGCTTGTATCCGCTGGCTGGAGTGTGCTTGGGCATCTGGCATGCCGATGGTGTGAGTGTCAGTGTGGGTGGTATTAACGTCAGTGCCGACAGCCAGACCGATACGAAGTTTGGCGGCAACCTGGGTGGCGGTATCGAGTATCTGCTGGGTGACCACTGGGGCGTGAATGCCGAGGTCAAGTACCAGATCATCAGCCATGCCAGTCAAGTGGTATTTGGCATTGGCGCTTCTTACAGGTTCTAACAACATTTCTCTTAGAAATACTATGATATATTGATGTTTAGCAAGTATATAACTTGCTCACTGATAAACTAACCCATTCATTAAGTGCTAATTTTCAGTCTGAGGCTCATCGATTACACTCGGTGGGCCTCCTTCCTCGCCCCATCGCAACTCAGAACTGTGGTATGTGACAGGTGAAACTCGCTGGCGTGAATGTAGTGAGAGCAGGGTTGCCCTTCGGGTTTATTGTGGGCTGAACAGGGGATGATAGCATCTGTTGCGGGTATGGAATGAGAAGTTGTGAAGCGTGAAAAACGCAAAATGAACTTTTTATTTTTTTTGAATTTGAAAATCAATGTGTTAGTATGGTGAAAATGAAGTCAAAAAACTACTGAATTCCTTGGTTTTTCCATCTGTTTACCATAACTTTGCCATTGAAAAATTGAAGCACGAGTGCAGCATTTTGCGCCTTCCATGCATTACAATCAGCGGCACTATGGGCCAATAGGCATCAAATGCTTTAAGTTTTAATAAATGTTAAAATGGAGGGGTAATGGTTAGACCGAATATTTTACTTAACTTTGCCCATTACCATGCGAGTCGAACTATTTGGATCCAGATATGATGAAATTAAAGACATACCCGAGAATGGCCTTTGGCTCGATTGCATTATTGCCAGGTTGTGAACTGCATGGAGGCAAAAACACCCATTTGGGTATTGTGCGCCACCGGTTCCTGTCTTTAATTTTGCTGTGTGAACATGATGAAAATCTTAACTGAAAAAAATGACAATCATGATGAATGCGATACTACATCATTCTACAAGAATAGGACGGGGCCTGCTGCGCATGGCACTGCTGGCAGTTATGCTAGTGGTAGGAAACCCGGCAATGGCCTATGACTTCATGGCCGATGGCCTATACTATAATGTCAACGAGGATGACACCACGGTGAGTGTAACCCATGAGTGGGGAGACGACGAATTTGATCAAGCTGCCTACAACTACATCCAGGGTGATGTCGTGATACCATCGCGTGTGACCCACGACGGTACGACCTATACTGTTACCGCCATCGATCAATGGGCATTTTACTACTGCGTGGAGTTGACGAGTGTAGAAATTCCTTCTACAGTTACCAGCATCGGGGTGTCGGCTTTCTATGGCTGCCATGTGATGACCAGGGTGCTGATCCCGGCTTCGGTGACGGTTATCGAAGAAGGCGCCTTCTACCGCTGTGTGGCACTGACCGCTGTCTCTCTCCCCGAGGGCCTCACCTCGTTGGGCGATATGTCCTTTGCTTTCTGCTCAGGGCTTACAGCTATTGATTTTCCCGAATCGCTCACTTCCATTGGAGACTATGCATTCTACAGCTGCTCGGGTTTGACCGATGTGGTGATTCCTCACACGGTAACTCATGTGGGCAATGGCGCGTTTGTCTTCTGCTACAGCCTGACGAGTGTGGTGGTTGGTCGCTCGGTGGATATGCTGTGGTTTGCCTTTTGGGGCTGTGACAACGTGACCAGTGTCACTTGCTATGCCGAGATCCCGCCTTATATGGGCTTGGGCGTGAACGGGGAAACCCATGAGAAGGTTTACACTTTCACCGATCAGGTCTATCGGCAAGCGGTTCTCTATGTACCCGAAGGCTCGGTCGATGCCTACAAGCGTGCCAACCAGTGGAAGAACTTCACACGCATCTTGCCCATCGGCACCATCCTGGGTGATGTCAACGATGACAGCGAAGTGACACTGGCCGATGTGAATGCGGTTATCGGCGCTGTGATTAACATGAACTACACTAGTCGCCAGGATGTGAACGGTGATGGCGAGGTGAATCTGGCCGACGTGAACGCTCTGCTGGATATCATACTGGCAGAATGAATGTGAACAGAATAATCATTACTACTTAAAAAATAAAGGATTATGGAAAAGAAAACATTATCTAGACGTGTGGCAGCGGTGCTGCTGATCATGGCAGCCCTGGTGCCTGTCACGATGCGGGCCTTCACCTTTGAGGTGGGAGGCATCTACTATGACGTGACGGGCCGTGAAGCCACGGTGACTTACAAGACCAGTGGCGGTAACAGCTACTCGGGAGATGTGGTCATTCCCGAGACGGTCAACTACTCGGGCGCGGTTTACCAGGTGACGGCCATCGGCAACGGGGCGTTTACCAAGAGCAGTGGCATGACCAGCGTCACCATCCCCAACTCGATTGTCAGCATCGGTGACCATGCCTTTGTGGCCTGCACGGGACTGCGCGAGGTGTTCATCCCCAATTCGGTGAAGACGATGGGCCGTTGCGTTTTCCACTCATGTTCCAATCTGAACAAGGCTGTGATTGGCAACTCGGTGAAACTCATCGATGAGTATGCGTTCCAGTATTGCAACAACTTGACCGATTTGGTGATAGGCACCTCGGTAGATAGTTTGGCTATCAAGGCATTCTTTGATTGCCACAAACTGGTCAACGTGACTTGCTTGGCTGTAGAGCCTCCCGCCATGTATGCCTACTACTGCTTTGACAATTATGGTAACGCGACCTTGAGCGTGAACAAGGCCTCAATCGATGCCTATCGGGCCGACCCCAACTGGAAACGATTCCGCGCGATCACGAGCATCCAATCAATGGCCCAACAGTTGAGGCTTGACCGGTCGATGATCACCCTGCATGGTGGAGAGAGCCAGCAGTTGTCGGCCAGCGTGCAGCCCGAGGATGCCTCGCCAGCCGTTGTGTGGTCCACCAGCAATGCCGAGGTAGCCACAGTCAATGCCAGCGGCGTGGTGACTGCGGTGGGTGCCGGTCTTGCCACCATTACAGCTACTACTGCCGACGGTTCCAACCTCACGGCAACATGTGGAGTGCGTGTTTTGTCCAATGGCGTGCAAGACAATAACGTGCTGACTTTGCCACAAGGTATGGCCGTCGAGAAGGGCAAGCCCTGCCTGATGCCCGTGGCGATGATCAACAAGAACGCCATCACTGCCGTGCAGTGTGACCTCACACTTCCCGAGGGCATCGTTCTGGATGCCGATGGCGATCAGTTGCTTATCGACCTCGTGGATGAGCGTGCGTCGGCTAGCCATGGGCTCTATTCCCGCATGATTGCTCCCAATGTTGTCCGCATCGTGATCTCGTCACCGCAGTCCGAGGCTTTAATGGGCAACGATGGTGACCTGATGCTGCTCCACCTCAATGTGAGCGATGAGATGGAGGACGGTGACTATCACGTGATGCTGTCCAACGTCATTCTGGCCGACGCCTCGGCTATAACCTACTATGCTCCCGATGTGGATGCTCTGGTGACAGTGCAATCCTATGCCAAGGGTGATGCCAACGGTGATGGCTCGATCAACGTGGGTGACTATGTGACGGTTGCCAACTATATCCTGAACATGAACCCGGATCCGTTTATCTACAGTGCTGCCGACGTGGATGAGAACAGCACCATCGACGTGGGTGACCTGGTGGGTGTCGCCAACATCGTGCTCGGCGACTTCACCATGCCCGAGAATGCCCCGCGCGTCAACAACAGTGACGTAATGCTCACTGGTGAATCAACCAGCGACGGTGCTCATCGTGTGGTAGTGACGTTGAACCTCAATAACGATGTGGACCTCACGGCATGGCAGATGGATCTGGCTTTGCCCGAGGGCATGAGCCTGGCCCAAGCCAGTCTCTCGTCACGTGCAACAGGTCATAGCCTGGCTGTGAACGAGCAGCAGGACGGTAAACTCAGGTTGTTGGGTTCCTCGATGATCAATGATGTGGTGACGGGCCATGAGGGCGCATTGTTGACCCTCGTGCTCGAAGGCAATGCCTCGGGAAATGATGCCTTGCAGGTGAGCGATGTTCTCCTGGCCGAGGCCGACATGACCACCCATGCGGTGAACCCGTTCAGCGTGGGTCTGGGCAATAGCGCAGTCAAGGAGGTGAACAGTGACACGCGCATCTATGTCAAGGGTTCTGACATCATTGTCGAGACCCCCATCGACACGACTGTTGAGCTGATAGCCCCCAACGGCATGAGCCGCATGCTGCAAGCAAGAGCAGGAATCAACACCTACCGCGCCGAGCGTGGCCTGTGCATCGTCAGGGCTGGTGGCCGTGTGGCTAAACTCAATGTGCAGTAATACTCCAGTGAATGTTTCATCCTTAACGATATTAGCTATGAAAATCAAGCAATTTCTTTTGACAGCCGCTGTGGCTGTGGTGGGCATGACGGCAGGGGCTCAGAATCTGGCCACTGGCGAGTGGGCCTATCAGCTCGACGGCACTCCTGCCAAGGCCGGTCAAGCCACAACCGACCACCTGTTTGTGCGCGAGGTCTATACAGATCAAGGCCTGACCATCGATGATAAGGTGACCTTTGATCAAGGAGATACCAAGGTCGTGTGGCTGTGGCTCGACGATGACGAGATTTACAGTAATGCCAAGGTGCAGGCTCTCACCCCTGTTCCCTACAACCTGGCTGGTGACCTGTATAACGAGATTACCTACAACTCCTTTCAGTGCGACCTGTATCTGCCCGAGAACATGACCTTGCTGAGCATGGAGGACGAGGAAACCGGTGATGAGCTCGCGTGCGCTCCTGGCGACCGCTTGCCGCGTTCATCACAGTTCTACTATGAGCAGTATGGCACCAAGACCATCGATGGCAAGAAGTACAAGGCCTACAAGCTCTTGTGTGCCAACACACAGAACTATGGCTGCCATTTCTCGGCCACAACTGCTGGAGCCTATAAAGCCAAAGGCGCCCTCAAGAAGGATGATGCACCATTGCTGGGCCTGTACCTGCATTGTGACGGAGCTTCGACCTATATCGGCGAGATGCCTAACATGATTATCGCCAATCTGGAATTTGGTTTTCGTGAGGCATTCACTGCCATCCCGCAATGGGATCCCAACGACTACCGCTTTGTCTATGGCCGGGGCGGTGACAACAAGACCCAGCGGTTCCAGTATTACCACCGCGTGAGACTGTTCGGCAACGGCAGCTATGAGTTGACCGAGGCTCCCACCATCAGCTATAGCGTTAGCGCGAGCAGTGTGACCATCAAGGCCACGGGTAAGGGTGACGTCACGCTGATGATCGATGGTGATCGTGTGGATAATCCTTATACGATCGAGCGTGGTGAGAAGTCGGTGACTGTACTGGCGACCGCTACCGCCCACGAGCAGGGCAAGGAACTCAGCGATGTGGCATCGATGTCGATTCTCGTTCCCGCACTGCCTGGCACATCGAGCGATAATGTGCTGACGGTGTCTGCCCCCGTGTTAGCCGAGACGGGCAAGGACTTTGACCTGCCCGTGGCGCTGGAGAATGGCACTCCCATCTCGGCATTGCAGTGTGACGTTTATCTGCCTGATGGGTTCTCGCTGCAACAAGAGGGGGCCAGCCTGGTGGCCGAGCGTGCCGCCCAGAGCCATAGCATCTCGGTGCGCCCCATCGAGGGTGGCCTGTACAGGGTGCTGATTGCTTCGCCCCAGTCCGAGGTGTTTGTCGGCAGCGAGGGTAACTTGTTTGTGCTACATCTGCATGTTGACGACCAGACGCCCGAGGGTGATTACAACGTGATGTTGGGCAACATCGTTCTGGCTGATGCTGGCGCCGATACCTACTTTGCTCCCGATGTGGATGCAACGGTGATGGTGAAGAACTATGCCAGGGGCGATGCCAACGGCGACGGCTCGGTCAATGTGGGTGACTATGTGACCGCGGCCAACTATATCATGGAGCTGAATCCCGACCCGTTTGTGTTCAGCGCAGCCGATGTGGATCAGAACGGCACTATTGACGTGGGCGACCTGGTGGGTATCATCAACATCGTGCTGGGTGACAATACCATGCATGCCGGTTCACAAGAACAAGAAGCTGAAATCGAGATGTGGGGCAATTTGGCGATAAGTGAAGACATGCAGTCGGCCTCTTTCAAGATCAACATGGAGAATAATATCCCCGTTACCGCATGGCAGATGGATCTTACCATGCCCCCAGGCTGGAAACTGGTCAATGCTCAAGTGGATAGCCGCACCAGGAGCCACGTGTTGACAATCAATGATCTGGGTGGTGACAAGTACAGGCTACTGGGTTACTCGACGGTCAACGATAACATAGCCGCTGGCGAGGGCAGTGTATTGAGGCTGGAGACCCAATGTGATACGACCGCCTGGCCCATGATGTTGGTTGACAATATTGTGGTGGCAGAGTCCAACATGACGACCCACGCTGTTCATCGCTTCTTGGTTGGTGGCGGCTTCGTCTCGGTGGATGAAATGACATCCCATGCGCGTGTTTATGCCCAGGGTGACAATATCGTAGTCGAGACCCCCGTGGATACCCCTGTCGAGATCATCATGACCAACGGCATGTGCCGCACGTTGCAGGCCCAGGCAGGCACCAATGTCTATCCTGCCGGCAAGGGCATTCACATCGTGCGTGTCGCCGGCCAAGTCACTAAACTCAAGATCTAACGATTTCTGCTAGCCGTGATTGTGGGCTTGCCATCTCTACCCCAGTGGCGAGCCCACAATCCTTTTTGGGTAAAATAGGGACGGTTCTTTTGATGTACGGGGCTAATTAAAAATGATATTGTTCGTTATTCACAGGGGTTGCGCTGCGCTTCACCCCTGCCTATGCCCTGGTCGCCCCGATGGGGCTCTCGTCTATTGCCGGTGGTTGAGGAGCCAGCGCATGAGGTCGAGGCTCATGGTGAGGTCGCCCTGGTGGATGAACTTGTCGTGGTCGGCATCGAGTTTGTTGAGCAGTTGTTCGGCTTTGGGGCGGTCTCCCTCTAAGGCGAGAGCTACGGCCATGGTTGTCATCTGCTTGTCGCTCTGCGTCGGGGCGTGGTGGGTGACGTATTTGGCAACCTCATCGGTGTAGTGCTGGCGCGCTTCCTCGTCGCGGCCCGTGGCGATGCATGCCAGTGTCATCATGTTTTCCAGTTCCAGTTGGTACAGGGGCATGATGTCGCTCTTGTGGCGGAGTGCCTCTGTGAGTTGCTGGTAGGACTCTTCCCACTGGTACTTGGCCTGCTGGCGCGTGGCCGAGGCCAGCACGGTGGCAGCGTGCAAGGGGTTTTTCCAGTCGATGGGGTCGGGGATGTTGAACAGCCGATCAGGCATCTCGCCATAGGTCTTACCTGCCTGGTTGAGTGCGTTGAGTTCAAGGACGTTGCAGAAACTCTGCTTGGCTGCCAGGTCCTTCTCCAGCTGCAAAAGGTTGAATCCGTCGTTGGCAACTCCGCCCAGTTTCATGGGGATGCCGTTGGTCAACACCCCAAAAATGCCGAAAAGCGCCATCATTACGAGCAATATATCCAGCCATTCAGGCAGGTCCAGAGCCCATATCAGCACGATGGAGAGCAGAGTGATGATGAGTTGGGCAAGCACTCCGCCGGCATTGTACCACCGCGTGTCGATTTCCTCCAACGGCTTGTCGGGTGGAGCCATCAGGCACTGTCCGCCCGTTCCCTCCAACTCAAAGTTGCGCCACCGCAGGCGTCCATCCTTGCGGATAAGCGTCCAGTTAAAGAAACGGAACGACACGAACTTATAGCCCGTCAGCAGTCCCGCCACCAGATGGCCAGCCTCATGGATAACAATGTTAAGGATAGCGGCAAGCAGGGCAGCGAGCAGCATCCAGGCGATGCCGGCAACTTTCTGCAGGGTGAGCTTGCCGAAGATAGTGCTCGCCACAGTCATGACCGATTCGCCGTCGATCAGCGCAATGATGGGGATGATAATAATCAGGCCGATAACCGCCCCCAAAAGAAGGCCTCCAATGAGTCTAAATAACAATTTCATCTCTAAAAACTGTTTTTGCTATTACCGACCACAAAGGTAATCATTTTTTACTTTCCTTATAACTCTTGAGGGCGTTGTCCGTTCATCCGTTCGTCTAGGCGGGTGAATGGGTGGGGGAGAGGGAAAGTTTTCTTGGTGTTGTTCCTGCCAATGCCTGCTGCGATTTCGTCCGTTCGTCCGCTATAATATATAAATTGAACGAACGAATGAACGGATGAAATTGTGTCATCGTAAGTTTTGACACAACAATTTCTATCCTATCGTTTAAATGTAATACTACCCTTTCATCCGTTCATTCATTCGTTCGTATTCATGCAGTACCCATTCAACTTTTTCAGGGTACTACAGTACATACCTTCGTACGTTCATTCGTTTGTTCAGATGGGCACGTGTGGTCAGGAACAGAAATGGCTGGAATTGTGACTTGCCACTTAATTGCTCTTGCACGTACGTATGTATGAACGAATGAACGGACAAGCGAAAATGCATATGTTGACTGGTGTCGAAGTTAGGCTGCGTCTCGGAAATGCTCAAATAAATTTGGCATTTCGCTCGACTTGCACTAACTTTGACTGGTGTCGAAGTTAGGCTGCGTCTCGGAAATGCTCAAATAAATTTGGCATTTCGCTCGACTTGCACTAACTTTGCAGGTTAAATATGTTGTGCTGTTGTAGGGCACAACGCAAACCATTAATTATTAATAACTTAATATGATTAACATCAAGTTTCCTGACGGCAATGTGCGTCAATATGAGGATGGAGTAACCCCTCTGGACATTGCCAAGAGCATTAGCGAAGGCTTTGCACGCAACGTGCTGGCCGCATCATTAAACGACGAGGAATGGGATATCTCACGCCCCATTTGTATGGATGGCGATATCAAGTTCTTCAAGTGGGAGGACGCCGAGGGCAAGCACGCCTTCTGGCACACATCGGCTCACTTGCTGGCCGAGGCGCTGCAAGAGCTGTACCCCGGTGTGCAGTTTGGCATTGGCCCGGCAGTCGAGAACGGTTTCTACTATGACATCGACACCGGTGGCAACCCCTTGACAGATGCAGACTTCGCCAAGATTGAGAAGAAGATGACAGAACTCGCCCAGAAGAACGAGGCCGTTGTCCGTGCCGACATCAGCAAGGCTGACGCGTTGAAGTTCTTTGGAGACAAGGGCCAGACCCTGAAGTGCGAGCTCATCAATGACTTGGAAGACGGTCACATCACCACTTATACCCAGGGCAACTTCACCGACCTGTGCCGTGGCCCGCACATCCCCTCGACAGGCATGATCAAGGCCATCAAGGTGATGTCGCTCGCCGGCGCCTACTGGCGCGGTGACGAGACCCGCCCGCAGCTCACGCGCGTGTATGGTATCACCTTCCCCAAGAAGAAGATGCTCGAAGAGTACCTCGTGTTGCTTGAGGAGGCCAAGAAGCGTGACCACCGCAAGATCGGTAAGGAAATGGAGCTGTTTGCATTCTCGCCCAACGTGGGTCAGGGTTTGCCCCTGTGGCTGCCCAAGGGTGCCGCCCTGCGCAACCGCTTGCAGGACATGCTCGCCAAGATCCAGAAGCGCTATGGTTACCAGCAGGTGATCACGCCTCACATCGGTAACAAGTTGCTCTATGTGACCAGTGGTCACTATGCAAAATATGGCAAGGACTCGTTCCGTCCCATCACCACGCCCGAGGAGGGAGAGGAGTACATGCTCAAACCCATGAACTGCCCCCACCACTGCGAGATCTACAAGACCGCTCCCCGCAGCTACCGTGACCTGCCCATCCGCTATGCCGAGTTCGGTACGGTTTACCGCTATGAGCAGAGTGGCGAGCTACACGGTCTGACCCGCGTGCGCAGCTTCACTCAGGACGACGCTCACCTGTTCTGCACCCCCGACCAGTTGAAGCAGGAGTTCCTGGGCGTGATGGACATCATCTCGTTCATCTTCAGGGTGTTCGGCTTCCAGTATGAGGCTCAGATCTCGCTGCGCGACCCCAACAATAAGGAGAAGTATGTGGGCTCTGAGGAAAACTGGGAGAAAGCCGAGCGCGCTATCATCGAAGCTTGTGAGGAAAAGGGCTTAGTGGCCAAGCAGGTGACCGGTGAGGCTGCTTTCTACGGTCCCAAGCTCGACTTCATGGTTAAGGACGCCCTGGGTCGCCGCTGGCAGTTGGGTACCATCCAGGTGGATTACAACCTGCCCGAGCGCTTCCAGCTCGAGTACACCGGAGCCGACAACCAGAAGCACCGTCCCGTGATGATTCACCGTGCCCCCTTCGGCTCGCTGGAGCGCTTTGTCGCTGTGCTGCTTGAGCACACCGCCGGCAAGTTGCCGCTGTGGCTCGTTCCCGACCAGTGTGTCGTGCTTCCCATCAGCGAGAAGTTTAACGACTACGCCCATCATGTAGCCGACGAGTTGAATAAGCTCGACGTGCGTGCCATTGTCGATGACCGCAACGAGAAAATCGGTCGCAAGATACGCGACAACGAGCTCAAGCGCATCCCTTATCTGCTCATCGTGGGAGAAAAAGAAGCAGGATGTGAAGAAGTTTCGATAAGAAAACAGGGCGAAGGTGATCAAGGTTCCAAAAAAATTACTACCTTTGCAGCCGATATTAATCGCGAAGTGGCAGAAATGACCA